>DASZWQ010000042.1 GCA_035546535.1 Pirellulales bacterium
TCGAGACATGCTTGTGGTCACTCAGAACCTTGACGCGCACGAAGAAATTCAGAGCCTGCTCGCCAAACTATACGTGGCGCTGCCGAAGCAGCCCGAGGCTGAAGCCCAGGATCGTGCCGCAGCCGGTGGGCCGCCAGTAGACGAGTCATCCGAAGGCGCCGAAAGCAGAATCGTCATCTACGAGCTACGCCACCTGAATCCCGACGACGCTCGGCAGGCGCTCACGTCACTGGTGATGCCGGAGAGTTGGCAAGGACAGGGAGGCGGCGGCGCCGCCTACGGCGTGACGTTCCTGCCAGACTCGCATGATCCTAATGCCGCAGAACGCCAACGGCTGAGGAGACTGCTGGCCGTCCGGCAGACCGACGACGGGCACACCGAGATACGTATGCTATTGCGGAAACTGGACAAGGGACCGCATTTCTTAGGCTTCAGTGGGGGATTCTGAAAGTGCCGAGCCCGCATCGAGACAGCGATCATATAATTCCAGCGCTGGATTGGCACGCTGCTACGTAATCTCGATCGAGGACCGGTTACGATTTCCGGCGCGCCCGGGGCGATGAATGTGCGGTCGAATTAGGAGCCAAGATTGGCTATTCCGGAACAATTCATGAAACGCATTGTTCTGCCCATGTTTGCCGTGGCGCTTGCTACGGCAGCAGCGAATGTACGAGCTGAAAAGCCGAGGATCGCAGGCGACACCGGCGCGCCGGCCGTGGCTCATGACCCGACGCTCGTCGTGCAACTGGTGCGCGATCCGGCGGTGCAGCAAGAGCTGGACCTCGAAGCGACGGAAGCCGACGCCGTCGATGCGCTCGTGGCCGACGTTGAATACAAACTGTTTCTGCTGCGCGACGTGCCCGCCACCGAAAAAACCATCGAGCGAAATGCCTTGGCTGAGCGGGTCGAGAACGGGCTGCGCCAGACGCTGCGGCAGCCGCAACGGAAGCGACTCAGCGAACTGCTGCTGCGGGCACAAGGCTATCCGGCGCTTGCGGCTCCGCCCTATGCAGAGACACTGAAGTTGTCACGAGCGCAAGTTGATTCAATAACCAAGCTCCTGAACGCCGCCAAGCAGGCAAAGGCAGGCACCCCTGCGGCGAACCTCGACAAGCAAGTGCTGGGCGTGCTCAATCGAGAGCAGAACGAGCAGTTGACCCACTTAGCCGGCGAGCCCTTCGATCTTTCGCAAGTTCAAGTTGTAGCATGCAAAGCGCCGGAGCTGCGCGACGTCGAGCGGTGGATCAACGCGCAGCCGCAAAGCTTCGCATCGCTGAAGGGGCGCGTCGTGGCCATGCACTTCTGGGCGTTTGGCTGTGTCAATTGCGTTCGCAATTTGCCCCATTACAACGACTGGCACGCGCGTTTTGCCCGGCAGGGACTGACAGTGCTGGGCATTCACACGCCCGAGACAGATGCCGAACGCTCGCTCGACGGCCTGGCCGATCAGGTGAAGTCTCGCAAGATCAGCTACCCGATCGCGGCCGACGGTAAGGGGGCGAATTGGAACGCGTGGGCGAACCAGGTTTGGCCGGCCGTTTACCTGATCGATCGGCGCGGCTACGTGCGGTACTGGTGGTACGGAGAGCTGAACTGGCAGGGGAACAACGGCGAAGCCACCGCGCGCAAACGCATCCTTGAGCTACTAGCCGAAGAAGGTTGAGGCCGACCCCAATTCATTGCTCCGAGGCGGGCGCAGGTTCCGTCGTGTCGGACGTTACTTCTTCCTCCCACGGCGGCGCGGGTTGCGGCGGCAGGGGCGGCCACAGGATCCAATCGCCGTCGTGTTCAGTTCCTGTCATGGGATGTTTGACGGGACCGTAGGCGCCTGGGATAGCCTGGTTTGGACTGCCCGCGGGGCGGCCGCCGTCGTCGTCGCGATCGTTGCCCAGGCTGTACAGTACCGGATGCCGGTCGCGAACGATGTAGCGCAGCGGCTGACCATCGAAACGGTCGGGCGGAACGGCCGGCAGCAAATCGGGCACGAGCTCGTCGAGCGTTTGCGGCCAAGCGCCGTGGCGCCGCTGGAACAGCACTAGCGCAATCGCGACTTCGGTGGCATCGCGCCATTGAATGGACCGTTCGGCTACGCTGGCAACATGCGAGATGCTCGGCAAGAGAAGCGACGGGAACAAATAGCGGATGGCAAGCTTTCCTTGCGCAAGCTCCTTGAGCCAGTCTTCGGATGCCTTGATGGTTTCCGCATCCCACGTCCAGGGCGGACCTTGATGCGCCGAGATCATTTCGTTGTAGAATCGATCGGCCAACTCGCGCGTCTCGGCTCGCCCTGCGATCAGTGCGGAAAGGCCGGGTCCGACGAGCCATGTGGCACTCGCGATGCTGTCAGCCGGCTTCTTCCCGGCAATGTTGTTTGTCAGATTCAATCCGGCGGCCGTAACGTGGCCGTCGCCATGGCCGTCGTCGGTGTAAGATCGCTGCAGGATGTCGTCGAATAGCGCTCGTTCGGAAGTAAAGTCCATCGCGATGTTGCCGCCACGCCAGGCGGCGATGCGATGCGCAAGGGATCGCAATTGTTCGTCCGTGAGGCAGGCGGGGTTATCAGCAAGTAAATGGCCCAAGCCGTCTAAGTTCGGCTTTCGCAGTTTTTGCTAGCGTTGACAGCTTCTTGAGAAATAGGACGAGCCCCGTTCACGATGCAGATAGGTTCTCACGCCAATCGCATCGCCAAGGAGGCTCGCCATGTGTCTTGTTACTTCGTTCGTCG
>DASZWQ010000043.1 GCA_035546535.1 Pirellulales bacterium
GACCGATAGTGTCAGGAGTGCGCCTGCCAGAGGACGTCGCTAGTGCTGTTCGCGTTGACGAAGGCCTTGGCCCCCGCAATCTGGAAGCTGCCGGGATGGGTCCCGAGGTCGACGCTGCCGGCCCATTGGCCGTTGGAAATCTTCCATTCGTCGGTATCGCCAGTGTTGGGATCGTACCACAAGGATCCCGTCGGTGCCGTTGCTGGTGAAATTTGCCACGGCGACAACCTCGATCCCGCATCCGGAGGCACCCAGCAATGGCTCATCAATAACGGCGGCACCAAAGAATGTCGCTCGTGCCGCGCCCGATCTTGCGCTCGTCTGCGTAATTGCCCGTCCACCGCGGTCCGAATCGCCATCCGCAAATGCCGTCCCGACATGCATCAGCATCATCTCAGACGCCAGAACCAGCCGCGCAATCCTCACGCCTGCTCGATTCAGATCAAACCGCGCGGCTAAATCCCCATAGCCCGCGGCATCGCTGCCCCTCGACCTCCCGCCGCGATTTCGTGCCTTGGCGCTTTTCGGTCGCCGGCCGCATCAGCGCGTGGATATCCCAGTCATGCCGGCAACCGAAAAACTGGACACGAACCGACGTCCTCCTAACGGCTTAGTTCACCGACGAAGAGGCGCAGCGGCTTTAGTGCAATTGTGCTAAGACTACTCCTTGGGATTATCCTCTCTCGACTTTGTTGGAGGGTCACATGACAAGTGTTGCTTCAGGACGGGCTTGTGCGTTAGTGACCGGCGCTTCCGGTGGTCTCGGGATGGCCTTTGCGGAACGGCTCGCCTGCGACGGCCACGACCTCGTCCTTGTGGCGCGGCGATTGGACCGGGTTCAACAGGTGGCCAGCCATTTGCAACAAACACATGGTATACAGGTCACGGTTATACGCGCCGATTTGAACGATACCGCTGCGCTTGGCGAGGTTGAAGCGGTGCTCGCCAACAACGATGCAATGACACTGCTGGTGAATACAGCCGGGTTTGCGGGCTATTACCCGTTTTCATCAGTAGAGCCCAAAATCATCGACGAACTAGTCGGCATCCATGTCCGTGCGGTGGCACGCACCACGCGGGCGGTGCTGCCCGGCATGATCCGCCGCGGCCATGGCGGCGTCATTAACGTCTCTGGGCTTTTGGCTCTCGCGAACACTTTGCCGACATCGCCTCTGCCGCCGCGCGCTGTCTACGCTGGAGCCAAGGCGTTCCTTTTGGCTTTCACTCAAACTCTTGCAGGAGAGATCAAGGGTACAGGAGTACGCATGCAAGTCTGTGTACCGGGTCGAATTGAAACGGATTTTCATGCCGCACAAACAATCGATATGAGCAAACAGCCGCCAGCCATGAGCGCCGCCGACGTCGTTTCTGCATCCCTCGCGGCCCTTGCACAAAATGAAATTGTCTGTATTCCCGGTCTCGCCGATCCAAATTTATGGCACGGCTTAAACGACTCGCAACTTGCCGTCTTTCGCAGCGCTGCGATGCAGGCGAGTCCTGCCGAACGTTACCGACTGCAGCCAGGCGATTGAACCGACCGCAATCATCAAATTCTATATGCGACGGGACTGAGAGCGCTACGGGTCATTCAGGTCGGCTTGGCGATGTCGGGCACGTTCGCAGTTCCCCCGATAGCCGACATGGCGGCATAGACGGCTACGTCGACCAACTTGACGGTTAGGGCAGCCGCGTCATGCGTTCGCGACCAGTTTTGGCCATCAGAGAGAGGTCGCAATTGAAGCGACCTCCCGAAGCAGATGCACCTCGTTCGTGGGCAATCGAAGCTCTAGTTCGCAGTTCCTTCGACGATGAACGAAAGCGAGTTCGTCGACTTCATGCGGGCTGC
>DASZWQ010000044.1 GCA_035546535.1 Pirellulales bacterium
GCAATAAGCTTGCGGACCTCGTGTTGGCTCTTGCCACAGAACGAGCAGTAGAGAGTGTTCTTTGACTCTCCGCTGGCTGTGCCTTTGCTCATACGCGATCCTTCAGAGGACGACCGTCTGTCACCCGTTTAGACAAAGATATGGGCGGCCTAATGACCCCCCGCAGCTCAGCCCGTAACGAATGGTTGACCGCGATCCCTTTCAAAAACGTTCACCACCCGACCGCCCGGCCAGGTGATTAGACCTTAGCAAGGATGGGGCCGCAAGCCGCCCAAACAGGGTCACAGCCCCATTCGTTGGGGCGCCGATACGGCTGTAACACCATTTCCGGACGACCGGAGATGGCCTTAGCGGCCACAAAGTTCAAGCCGACTAACGGTCCGACGGCCCTGGCTGGGTGATATCCCCACGCATGTGGCTGGCAATAGAACCCGCCTGCTGCCGGGCACTGCGGGCAAACCTGGGCGCGCCGTAAAGCCCTTGCAGGTAACTTTCATCCCAACTGGTGAGTTCGGTCGGACCGTTTCCACTGGCCGACCGGGCCCGGAATAGGTTCAGGATCGTGTCGTACGGGGCTGTGTCGGCGGCTGGGTCCAGCTGCGCCAGCGCCACCATGGCCAAGTAATCGCCAAGTGACGCGAAGGAGACCCCCTGGGATTTGGTGGCGTCCACGACGATCAGCACGCGATTGAAGTCCTGGCGCGTGGTTGGCGTCAGGCGGCTCGCCTGGCCAGCGGGGAGCCTAACCACCTCGTGTGCCATGGGTCCTGACACAGTGTCACCGTTTCCAAGCACCTGCCCATTAGATGCGACACTTTCGGTCACATGCCACCAACGGACCGGACGATCAGTGTTGGCGAAATCGGCAAGGGCCGCCTGCCCCCGCGAGTTGCCGTTCTCGTCCATGGTGTGGGTCGCCATCAGCGCCTGGTGATCCACCAGCGCCTTGGCGAACGCCTGGGAATCCGGGGTCACAAAAATGAAAATGTTAGCGCGGCAGCCCGAACGGCCTGGCGTGAGCCCAAGCTGGTACGCGCGCTGCGAGATGCGGTCGATAATGAATTGGGCGTAGCGCGCCTGGATGCCGGCGACCTGCGGGCAAATGCTACGGTCCCAACGCGCGAGTTGATCGGCGCCGGCTGGCGCTGCCGAGACTTGGCCGACAAAATCGCGGACCATGTCCTCTGCGTGGCCGGTAACGGTGACCTGTTCCGGCGGTGGCTGAGACGCGTCCTGAGCGAAGGCGGGCGACGAAAGCACAGCCAAAACGGCAGCGCACATGGCGGCTCTAAGCGGCTTCATGGCGCCGACCCTAGGCCGCAATGCCGGGGCGGCAAACGCCCTTGCGACAAGAACGCTGCTTCTTACGGCGAGTTTACGCCGCGCCGGACAGGCCTTCCGGCAGTTCGCGCCGCTCATAAACGCGGTCGACGATGCCGTAGTCTCGGGCTTCCTCGGCCGTCATGAAGTGATCGCGGTCCAGCGTGCGTTCCACGCGCTCGTACGGTTGGCCGGTATGTTTCACGTAGATTTCGTTGAGGCGTTTCTTAGTGGCGATGATGTCTTCGGCGTGGCGCTCGATATCCGAGGCTTGGCCACGGAAGCCGCCTGACGGCTGGTGCACCATCACGCGCGCGTTGGGCAAGCAGATGCGTAGGCCCTTCTCGCCCGACGCCAGCAGCAGCGAGCCCATCGAGGCGGCTTGGCCAATGCAGACCGTGGAAACCGGGCTGCGGATGTATTGCATGGTGTCGTAGATCGCGAGGCCGGAGGTGACGATGCCGCCCGGGCTGTTGATGTACATGGCGATTTCGCGCTTCGGGTTCTCGGATTCCAAGAACAGAAGTTGCGCCGTAACGAAGGCGGCTGTGGTGTCGTCCACCGGACCAGTCACGAAGATGATCCGCTCCTTCAGGAGCCGCGAGAAAATGTCGTAGAAACGCTCACCCCGGCTGCTCTGTTCGAGCACGCTGGGCATGAAATTGATCATCTTGGTGACGGGGTCAAACGACATGACGGCCTTTCGCTGGAGCCGGAATCGCCCCGGCTGCGCTCATATTTGACGCCTTGCCGCAGCCCGCAAGCCCTATGGCTGACGGAACGTGGCAGGGTTACTCGCTGGCGGCGGCTTCACCCTTGGCGGACTTGGCTTTTTTCGACTTTTTCGCCGCCGGCGCCGGTGCGTCATCTTCTGCGAACAAGGAGTCCTTGCTGACGTCCTCATTCTTAACGTTCACCAATTCGAGCACGAAGGTGACGACTTTTTCCTCGTAGATCGGCGCGCGGACCTGAGCGACCAGGTTCGGATTGCGCTGATACATCTCGATGATTTGCTTTTCCTGACCCGGGAAGTTGCGGGCTTGCGCCATAATGGCGTTGCCGACTTCCTCGTCGCTCACCACCAAGTTGTGACGGCGGCCGATTTCGGCGAGCAACAAGCCGAGGCGCACGCGGCGTTCGGCGATGGCGCGATACTCTGTTTTCAAATCCTCGTCGCTCTTGCCTTCATCAGACGGATCAAGCCGACCAGCGGCGCGATCGCTCTCGATCTGACGCCAAATTTGATTGAACTCGGCGTCCACCATGCGCGGCGGCAATTCGAAGTCGTGGGCTTCATCAAGTTTGTCGAACAGCGCACGTTTGGCTTTCGCGCGCGATTGTTGCGCGTAATCGTTCTCGATGCGCTGGCGAAGCGCGTCTTTCAAAGCACCGAGGCTGTCGAAACCCAGCTGGCTGGCCCATGCGTCGTCGGGTTCGCCTTGCTTCGGGCCTTTGACGTCTTTCACCTCGACGTCGAATTGAGCCGCTTTACCGCGCAACTCGGTTGCGCCGTAATCATCCGGAAAAGTGACGTTCAAGGTGCGCGCGTCGCCCTTCTTGGCGCCAACCAATTGCTCTTCAAAGCCGGGAATGAACTGCTTCGATCCGAGGACGAGCGGCGCATCGTTGGCTGAACCGCCTTCAAAGACTTCGCCGTCCATGCGGCCCACAAAATCGATGGTCAACTGATCGCCATCGGCGGCGGGGCCGTCTTTGTCTTCAAAGCCGCGGTTGGCTTTGTAGAGATCTGCGAGCGCGGTTTCGACTTCGCTGTCTTCGACCTTCGCGACGGGACGCGTGATGGTGATGGTTTTCAGATCCACCGGTTCAAAATCCGGCATGATCTCCAGCGACACCTCAAACTTCAGGTCAGACTGTCCGGCCACGACCTGGTTGATGTCACTCTTCACATCGAGCGTCGGCTCCGATGCGGGACGCGCATTGGTCTTTTCGAGGGATTCCCGCGTCGAGGTCTGCACCGCCTCGTTGATGATGTCCTGCATCATCGACGGCCCGTAGAGCTTGCGGATATGGCTCGCCGGCACCTTGCCCGGCCGGAAACCGTTGATGCGCACGCGCGGCTGCACCTCGGTAATCTTGGCGTTCAGCTTCTGCTGCAGTTCAGCGGCAGGCACGACCACGTCATAGACCCGCAAGAGGCCTTCGGACTGGCGTTCGGTAAATTGCATTGAATTGGCTTCCGGCATGCGCGGGGCGACTGCAAAACCTTTGCCGCCCGGTCTTTAAGAAAGCGGGGCTTATGGCATGGCGCATATCGGGTGTCCACGCGCCCCACGCGGCATATGGACAGG
>DASZWQ010000045.1 GCA_035546535.1 Pirellulales bacterium
TCGTGGCCATGACCGGGGACGGGACCAACGACGCGCCGGCGCTCGCTCAAGCGGACGTCGGGGTGGCCATGAACACCGGCACGCAGGCTGCGAAGGAAGCCGGCAACATGGTCGATCTCGATTCGAATCCCACGAAGCTGCTCGAGATCGTCGAGATCGGCAAGCAACTCCTAATGACCCGCGGTTCACTCACGACGTTCAGCATCGCCAACGACGTGGCGAAATACTTTGCCATCATCCCGGCGGCGTTCATGGGCACGTACCCGGCGCTCGGGAAGTTGAATGTTATGCACCTGGCGACCGCGGATAGCGCCATTCTGTCGGCCGTGATTTTCAACGCGTTGATCATCGTCGCGCTGATTCCGCTGGCGCTCAAGGGCGTGCGTCACCGTCCGGCTGATGCGTCGAAACTGCTGCGTGACAACTTGTTGATTTACGGCCTGGGCGGACTGATCGTCCCCTTTATCGGTATCAAAGCGATCGATGTGTTACTCGTCCTGGCCGGACTGGCTTAGCCGTTCGGAGGACGCAGGTCAGAAGATAGAGAACCCTCTCCCGCTGGGAGAGGGCAGGGTGCGGGCGGGGAAGGGCTCATGGCGAGTTGCGTTGGCATAGAAATGAAAAATGAGTCGTGCGTTGACGACGACGTGACCCTCCCCTGGCCCCTCCCTGACAGGGAGGGGGATGAGAGAAAACACTGGGGAGAAAAATGAACCCCTCTCCCGTTGGGGGAGAGGGCAGGGTGAGGGGTGAAAGGTTCATGGCGAGTTGAGTCGCGACGGAGAAAGAGGGTACAGCGGCGCACCTATGAATGGTGAGTCGCGCGTTGCTCGCACGCCTTACCCTCCCCTTGCCCCTCCCTGACAGGGAGGGGGATAAGTGAGTCCTTCAAATCAATTGTTGAACGAAAGAAACCAAAACATGTTCGCCCATCTTCGTGCCGCGGTTGTGATCTTCTTCTTGCTGTCGCTGGTGACGGGTGTCGGCTATCCGCTCTTGGTCACGGGCATCGGCCAGACGTTGTTTCCGCGCCAGGCGCAAGGCAGTCTGATCCAGGCCGAGGGCGCGGTGCGCGGCTCGGAGCTGATCGGCCAATCTTTTGAAGGTCCGGAGTACCTGTGGGGTCGCCTCTCGGCCACGGGGCCGTTTCCCTACAATTCGGCTTCCTCCAGCGGCGCGAACCTGGGGCCGACGAATCCCGCGCTGGTGGACGCTGTGAAGGCGCGCGTCGACGCTTTGCGCGCGGTCGACCCAGAGAATAAGGCCAAGATTCCGGTCGACCTGGCGACCGCATCCGGCAGCGGGCTCGATCCACACATCAGTCCAGCCGCCGCCGAATACCAGGTGACCCGCGTTGCCAAGGCACGGGGCATCACGCCCGAGGATGTACGCAAGATCATCGCCAAACACACGCTCGCCCGCACCCTCGGAATCCTGGGCGAACCGCGTGTCAATGTTCTCCTGGTGAACCTTGAGCTCGATGCCCTGGCCGGCATGCATCCTGCGGTTGGCGACGGACAATAGTGCGTCGGTCCTGGTCGCTGTCCTATATTTGGGAGGTGCTCTGCGACGTGTTGCCGAGGCGGCAGTTATTCTCTCCACGGCTCGACTCTCTCTGCGGGATCACTCGCGGAACATTGACACGCGATGGCGGAATCTCGACCTGATCCCGACGCCCTGCTGGCCCGCGTGCAAGCGGAAGAGTCGCGCGCCGAGCGTGGCAAGCTGAAGATCTTCTTCGGCGCCGCGCCGGGCGTCGGCAAGACGTACACCATGCTCGAGGCCGGCCGCAAGGTCGCCAAGGAGGGCGTGGATGTTTTGGTCGGCTACCTCGAGCCACACGTTCGGCCCGAGACCCAGGCCCTGCTCATGGGGCTCGACGTGCTGGGCCGCCGCACGATCGAATACCGCGGCACCAGGTTGCTGGAATTCAACCTCGAGGCGGCGCTCGCTGCGCATCCGCAGCTCATCCTCGTCGATGAGCTGGCGCACACCAATGCTCCCGGCGTGACGCACACCAAGCGGTGGCAAGACGTCGAGCGCTTGCGGCAGGCGGGCATCGACGTCTATACCACGCTCAACGTCCAGCATCTGGAAAGCTTGAACGACGTCGTCGCGCAGATCACAGGGGTGATCGTTCGCGAGACGGTGCCCGACGTGATCTTCGACACGGCCGACGAAATCGAGCTGGTCGATTTGCCGCCGGACGATTTGATCGAAAGGCTGCGCGAGGGAAAGGTCTACCTGCCGGACCAGGCCAGCCGCGCGATCGAAAGCTTCTTCAAGAAGGGAAACCTGATTGCGCTGCGCGAGCTGGCGCTACGGCGCGTCGCTGAACGCGTCAACGCGCAGATGCAGGACTATCGCTCGCTGCACGCCGTAGCCCGCACCTGGCCCACGTCGGAACGCTTGCTGGTTTCGGTGAGCCCCAGTCCACACTCGGCGCGGTTGGTGCGTGCCACGCGGCGGATGGCCACCACGCTGCGCGCGCCTTGGCTGGCGGTGTATGTCGAGACGGCGCCAAGCGCGCGACTGAGTCAGGAAGACGCGGACCGTGTGGGTCAGACCTTGCACATGGCCGAGGAACTGGGGGCCGAAACGGCCACGATCAGCGGCACGCACCTGGTCGACGAATTGCTCGATTATGCTCGCCGCCGCAACGTGACCAAAATCGTGGTCGGCAAGCCGCAACGGCCGCGCTGGCAGGAATGGCTGAGCGGCTCGGTCGTCTACGAGTTGACGCGCAAATGCGGCGACATTGACGTGTACGTCATCAGCGGGGACGTCGACGAACCGGTCAAACCGCGGCAGCGCGCCGCTCCTCCGCCGTGGAATCCGCTCGCGTACTTGGGCGCGCTATTGACGGTCACGGCCTGTACCGGCGCCGGCTGGCTGATGCAGGACCGATTCGCGCTGGCCAACATCATCATGGTCTACCTGCTGGGCGTCATTTCCGTGGCCGCGCAATTTGGCCGCGGACCCTCGATCCTGGCGTCGATCCTGGGCGTGGCCGCGTTCGATTTTTTCTTCGTTCCGCCCACGATGACCTTTGCCGTCAGCGACACGCAGTACCTGCTCACGTTCGCGGTTATGTTGACCACCGGCCTGGTGATCAGCACATTGACGGCCCACGTAAGGTTCCAAGCCCAATCGGCGCGGATGCGCGAAGAGCGTACGGCCGCCTTGTACGCCATGAGCCGGGGCCTGGTCGAGGCCACCACCGCGCAGGCGCTTGTGGACCTGGCCGTGAAGCATATCGCCGAAGTGTTCGACGGCGAGGTGTTCCTTTTATTCCCTGATCCCTCGCGGCGCGGTCCGGTCACGATCGCGCCGGTTCCCTCGGCCGCATCGCTCGCCACGCTCACGGATCATGACCTGGGCGTCGCCCAATGGGTATTCGACAATGGCGAGCGCGCCGGACGTGGCACAGACACCCTCCCTTCGGCGACATCGCTGTTCGTGCCACTGCGCTCGCGCGGCGCGATTGTCGGCATCCTGGGCATTCGCCCGCGCGCCACGGTTCGCCCGTTGTTATTTTCTTCCGAGCAAATTCGCCTTTTGGAAACATTCGCCGGGCAGGTGGCGCTCGCGGCCGAGCGCATCCGTTCGGCCCAGGACGCCCAGCGGGCGAAGCTGCAGGCCGAGGCCGAGCGCCTGCGCAGCTCGCTGTTGAGCGCCGTGTCGCACGACCTGCGCACGCCGCTGGCCGCGATCGCCGGCGCGAGCAGCACTTTGGTTGATGATAGTGGCCTCGACACGAACACGCGTCACGAGCTGGCCGAGTCGATCTTCGAAGAGGCCGAACGGCTCAATCGGCTGGTGGTGAACCTGTTGGACATGACCCGCCTCGACGCCGGGGCCCTGCAAGTGCGCAAGGAGTGGCAAGTCGTCGAGGAAGTCGTCGGCGTGGTGCTCAACCGTCTTTCGCGCCGGTTGCAACGCTACCACGTCGTGACCCGGCTGCCCGGCGATTTGCCGCTGGTGCCGTTCGATCCGTTGTTGATCCAGCAAGTGCTGACCAATTTGCTGGAGAATGCCATGCGCTGCACGCCCGAAGGGGGCGAGATTCTGCTGTCGGCGGAGGTGGTCGAAAAGGACGTGCAAATCGATGTTGCCGATCGCGGCTTGGGACTCGTGCCCGGCGAAGAAGAACACATCTTCGAGAAATTCTATCGTTCGGTGCGTTCCACGACCGGCACGGGCGTGGGGCTAGGGTTGACGATCTGCCGGGGCATCGTCGAATTGCACGGCGGCCGTATCTGGGCGCGCAATCGGCCCGACGGCGGCGCCTGCTTCAGTTTCACCTTGCCGCGCGGCGAAGCGCCGCCGCTGGTGCGCGCGGATGGTCCCGTGGCCCCGTAGCGTGCCTTTCGGCTAAACTTGAACGGGGCTCGCGTCGCGGGCTGTGAAACTGCCGGGGAGTTCGTTGCGCTATGTCCTCCGAGGGGCCGAAGATTCTGATCATCGAGGACGAGCAGGAAATCCGCCGCTTCCTGCGCGCCTCGCTTGGCGCTCACGGCTATCGATTCATCGAGGCCGAGTCCGGCCGGCAAGGGCTGATGCTGGCGGCAAGTCAGCAGCCCGATCTGATCGTTCTCGATCTCGGCCTACCCGACATGGATGGTATCGAGCTGATTCCGCGGATTCGCGAATGGTCGAAGCTGCCGATCATCGTTCTCTCGGCCCGCGGCCAGGAACGTGAGAAAGTCGCGGCACTCGACGCTGGCGCGGACGACTATTTGACCAAACCCTTCGGCATGGATGAACTGCTGGCGCGGATTCGCGTGGCGCTGCGCCACGCGACGCGCGTCGGCGCTGGCGAGTCGCCGATTTTTTCGGTGGCCGATCTGAACGTCGACTTGGGCAGCCGCCAGATCACGGCGCGCGGCAATCCGGTGCATCTGACGCCGACGGAGTTCCGCCTGCTGGCAACGTTGATCCGCGACGCGGGCAAGGTTATCACGCATCGACAACTGCTCAACGAAGTGTGGGGACCGGATAGCCTCGACGAAACACACTCGTTGCGGGTCTACATGGCCAAGCTTCGTGACAAGATCGAAGAGGATTCGGCCCGCCCGCGCTATCTGCTGACTGAGCCCGGCGTCGGCTACCGGCTGGTGACGGAGTAGAAGCGTTACCGCGCTCTCTTTGGTGCCATGCTGTTGCCGCCGGGAAGCATAAGCATGCCCAACGACCCAAGGTGCGAAGCATGCTTATTCTCCTAGCGTTCTCCTAGCGGAAAAAAGCATGGCACGAACCCTATATAATGCGCCCGCGCCATGTTTTTGCCGCCACGTGGCATAAGCATGCGTTTCCCGATTTGAACCGGTAATTTTCGGCCTTTCCGCTGGTAGATTCGCCCCGGAGTTTATCATACAATCTGACGATCGCGGCGGATTTCTCCTTCTTTCGGCGGCTCGACAGGCGGACCTATGCCCAAAGTTGCGGTTACGGACTATTCGTTCCCTGCGCTCGACGTCGAGTCGGGCGTGCTTTCTCCGTTGGGCGTCGACCTGGTTTCGTGGAAGGACAAGCGTTCGGCCGAAGAACTGCCGCAATTGGTGGCCGATGCCGATTACGTGATCACGCAGTTCGCGCCGCTGACGGCCGCCGTCGTCAACTCGATGCAGCGCGCGAAGGTCATCGTTCGTTATGGCATCGGTGTCGACAATGTCGATCTCGAGGCGGCCCGGGCCAAGAACATTCCGGTTTGCAACGTGCCTGACTATTGCATCGACGAGGTCGCGGACCAGACGCTGGCGTTCATTCTGGCTGCGACGCGCGGCGTGGTGGCCAATTCGAACGCGGTACACGAGGGGCGCTGGGGCCTGGCCCCGCCGCTTGAGCAGATGCGTACGCTGCGCGACCTGCAGGTGGGCGTGGTCGGCTTTGGCCGTATTGGCCGCGAGGTCGTACACCGGTTGTTGGCGTTCAAATGCCGCGTACTGGTCCATGACCCTGTTGTCGCCGCGGCAGAAATCGAGCGCGCCGGCTGCACGGCTCGCTCGCTCGACGAATTGCTGCACGAATCGGACGTGATCACGCTGCATTGTCCGTCGACCGCCGCGACGCGTGGTCTGATCAATGCCGAGTCGATCGCCGGTATGAAGCCGGGCGTGATTCTCATTAACGTGGCCCGTGGCGACCTGGTCGATTCCGCGGCTTTGACCGGAGCGTTAGCGAGTGGCCAGGTTTCGATCGCGGCGCTCGATGTTTTTGCTCCCGAGCCGATTCCCGCCGATCACCTGATTTTGGGTGCCGGCAATGCAATTCTCTCGGCGCACATCGCTTCGGCGAGTGTGAAGGCTGTGCGCACGCTGCGCGAGACCGCGGCCGGCATCGTGGCGAAAGCGATCCGCGGCGAGCCTTTGCCGAACGTTGTTAACGGCGTGAAACGCTAAGAACAAGGGCCGCCTTGATGACCGGCGAATCATCAAAAGAGCTGCAGTTGCCCGAAACCTGCCTGCCGGCGTGGGGCGTGGCCGAATTGTCCGAGCCGCCCGCGCTTTCCTGGCGGCATTGGACGCGCTTCATCGGGCCCGGCATCGTGATGATGGGCATTCAGATCGGCGGTGGCGAATGGCTGTTCGGGCCCGAGGTCACGGCGCGCTATGGCGGTGGCCTGATGTGGATCGCCAGCGTCGCGATCATTTTCCAGGTCTTCTACAACATCGAGTGCGGTCGTTACGCCCTGTATTGCGGCGAGCCGGTCTTCACGGGCTTCATGCGCACCAGGCCCGGACCGCGCTTCTGGATCGGCGTGATTTTGCTGTTGAACCTGGGAGCGTTTATCCCTGGCTTGTCGACGCACGCGGCGGCGATGTTGGCCTCGCTGATGCTCGATCGTCCGCCCGGCGCGGGCGATTCTCCGCTGGTAACTGGCCTGGCGTATGCGCTATTGTTCGTGGCGGTGCTGCCGGTGCTTGTCGGCGGGAAGATCTACAACACACTGCAGTGGATCATGACGACAAAGGTCGTCGTCGTGCTTGGCTTTTGCCTGGTGATTGGCTTGTTGTGTGTCAGCCCAGCAAACTGGAGCAAGATATTCAGCGGCTTTTTGAAATTCGGCACCGTGCCGACCGTGAGCGCCGATGGACACGATTCGACCGTCAACTTGCTGGTCCACCGCTTCCAGACCGGCGCGTGGCCGCTCATCGAGCTGGGCAACATTGCGGTCCTGGGTGCATTTGCCGGCTACGCGGGGGGGGGCGGACTGGCCAATGCCGCCTACAGCAATTTCGTCCGCGACAAGGGATGGGGCATGGGGGCGAAGGTCGGCGCAATCCCCAGCGCCGTCGGCGGCCACAGCATCGCGCTCAGTCACGTCGGCAAAGTCTTTCCGATCACGCCCGAAAACATGACGCGGTGGCGCGGTTGGTGGCGCTACATCATGACCGACCAGGTGCTCATTTGGGGGCCCGGCTGCGTGATGGGCATGGCTCTGCCGGCGCTTATGTCGCTGCAGTTTGCCTCGCACTCGTCGTTGGCCGGCCAGAATCTCGATTGGGCACAATCGCTGATCACGGCCGACGGCATTCGCCACGCGCCGCAATTTGCCGCCGGCGCCGCCAAGGCTTTGTGGATCATCACGGTGCTGGTCGGCATGCTTGTCATGCTTCCCAGCCAGATGTCGGTCGTCGACGAAGTGAGCCGCCGCTATACCGACATTCTCTGGTCGGGCAGTCAACATGTGCGCGAGAACCTTTCCGGCAGCCAGGTCCGGAGGATCTATTACTCGATTCTTAGTATGTACGTGCTGTGGTCGCTCGTTTGCGCGTACCTCTTCAACACCTATGGCACGCCAAAGCTGATGACCATCGTGATCGCCAACGTCAATAACGTCGCGATCGGTGCTACGGCAGTACACCTGTTGTGGATCAACACGCGACTCTTGCCCAAGGAACTGAAGCCGCGCTGGTACAACCGGGTGGGCGTAGCCGGTTGCGCGGTTTTCTACCTGGGAATGGCGCTCCTGGTTTTCATCCACAAGCAATGGCCTGCGCTGCGCGGTCTCTTCGATTCGGCCATCGAGGCTGTCGCCTTATGAGCTATCTGGCCATCGATATCGGCACGTCGTTCATCAAGGGAGCGATCCTTGATACGCAGACGGGCCGCATTACGAGCATTCGCCGCGCCGCTTTTCCCGAACCCGTCAGCGGGCTGCCGGAATCGTGGGTCGAGATCGATCCCGTGGCGGTCAGCAAGGCCGTCGGCACGCTCGTGGCCGACCTTGGCTCCGCCGCCATGGATTGCCACGGCGTACTGTTGTGCGGCCAGATGGGTGGTGTGATTCTCGTCGACGCGCAAGGTGAGCCGCGAACGAATTATCTCTCGTGGCGCGACCAGCGCGTGCTCGATGCTGAAAATAATACCGCGTCGACGGTCTTCGATCGGCTGCGCGAGCGACTTGGCGCTCGTTACTTAGCCGAGCTTGGCAACGAACTGCGCCCCGGCTCGGCGACGAGTCTTCTCTTTTGGCTCGCCCAGCGCGACGCGCGGCTATTGAACCGTGCGGTGCCCCTTTCGCTGCCGGCGTTCGTGGCCGGGCAACTGGTCGGCCGTCTTCCGGCCGAGCATCCAACGCAAGCGATCGGGCTGCTCGATTTGCACGACGCCGGAGCCTCGGCGCCGGTTGCCCGTTGGCATCGAGCGGCGTTTGAAGCACTGGGGCTAGGCGACCTCGCCTGGCCATCCTTAGCATCGCCGAACGAGGCGACGGGCGAAACGCGCGTCGGCGGCAAGCTCGTTCCTTGCTGTCCCGCCGTCGGAGATCATCAGTGCGCGCTGCTGGGTGTCGGACTCGATCGCGATGAATTGTCGATCAATGTCTCGACCGGTTCCCAGGTCAGCCGGCTGTGTACCAGCGCCGCGGCCGGCCGGTACCAGGTGCGAAACTATTTCGATGGTCTGTTTTTGCAAACGATTACGCACTTGCCGGCCGGGCGGTCGCTCGATGGGCTCGTGGCACTGTTGACCGAGATTCCGCGTGCGGCAGGGGCCTCATGCGGTGACGTCTGGTCGTACATTCACGAGCAGGCCGAAGCCGCATCAAGCGAGACGCTGACGGCCGACATTTCGTTCTTTTCCGGCGCTCTCGGCGACCAAGGGAGCCTGACCGGGATGCGGCTTGAGAATCTGACGGTCGGCCACTTGTTCCGCGCGGCATTTCAAGCCATGGCGCGCAATTACGCCGAGTGCGCGCGCCGGCTTGATCCGCAAGCCTCATGGCGGCGCATCGCCTTTTCGGGCGGACTGGCCAACCGCTCGCAGCTTTTGCGCGCATCGGTTCTCGAAAAGCTGCCGGGCGAGTATCGCCTTTGCGCCGAGGGGGAGGACACGCTCTTGGGCATGCTGGCCTTGGCGCTCGTCGCGGATCGCCAAGAGGATTCGGCCATCGCGGCATCGTTGGCATTGAACGAAGCGGCAAAAGATTTAGTCGGACATGATCGGAGGAGCACCAAACAAACCCTCTCCCCGCGGGAGAGGGCAGGGTGAGGGGCCAGCCGTTCAGAGCGAGTAGAAGTGCGAATCCAAGAGAATCAACCGATGACGCGATGCGCGGATTACTTCGCGCATGAGTAAACGTCGTGACCCTCCCCTGGCCCCTCCCTGACAGGGAGGGGGATTCCGTGGAAGCTGAGCAGCCCCTAGATAACAGGTCTAAGTAAAGACAGGACCGACTTAAGACATGCCCAACACACTCTTCGATCTCACCGGGCGCGTGGCCGTCGTATCAGGCGCTGCGCGCGGCATGGGGCGGGCGATGGCCTTGGCGCTTGCGGAACACGGCGCCGATCTGCTACTTGTCGATCGTGACGCGGCGGCTCTCGAACTCACCGCGCAGCAGATCGCAAAGCTTGGCCGACGCGGTGTGCCGGCGGTCTGCGATGTTGCCGATATCGCCGCGATTCGCGCGCTTTTTGCACGGCTCGATTCCGAGTTCGGCCGCATCGATTTCCTGGGCAACGTCGCCGGCGAGGGAGTGCTTGCTCCGCCCGAGGATCTCACGATCGAACAATTGCGGAGCGTGTTCGACAACCTGGTCGTGGGCCGCTTTGCCATGTGCCAGGAGGCCGGGCGCCGCATGCTGAAGGCCGGCCGCGGCAGCATCGTCAACATCGGCTCGTTGGCCAGCACAACCGCGCTGGGACGCGGTCACATCGCCTACAGCATGGCGATGGGGGCCGTGGTGCAAATGACACGCGAGCTGAGCACCGAATGGGCCAGCTCGGGCGTGCGCGTCAACGCGATCCTGCCCGCACAGGTGATGAACCCCAGCCTGGAAAAACGGATGGCCGAGAATCCGGCGATGAAGGACGTCTGGCTGCGCGGCATCCCGGCCGGGCGATTTGGCCAGCCGGACGATATTCGCGGGCTGGCCGTGCTGTTGGCTTCGGACGCCTCGAGTTGGATCACCGGCGCGCTCCTTCCCATGGACGGCGGCAATCTGGCGTTAAACGGCGGCGGCTCGCTTCGTAGCAAGCCACAATCATAATAGATTTCGATCGCGGGTCGCTTTGCTTTCCAGCAGGGCGCCTCGGCCCCAAGTAACCATGAGCCTGGCATGTCAACGCAGACCACGGAATTGAGTATCGTTCTTTCGCTCTATCGCACCATGCGGCTGATTCGCCAATGCGAAGAGCATCTGGCCCGATCGCACCAGCGCGGCCTGATCCACGGCGCCTGTCACACGTACGTCGGCGAAGAAGCGATCGCCACTGGCGTTTGCGAAAACCTTCGCCAGGACGACGTGCTCTTCAGCACCCACCGGGGGCACGGCCACGCGCTGGCGAAGGGCTTACCGCCCGAGCAGTTGATCGCCGAGCTGTTTGGTCGCGCCACCGGCTGCTCGCGCGGACGCGGCGGCAGCATGCACCTGTTCGCTCCCGAGATCGGCATGATGGGCACCAGCGGCATCGTCGGCCCCTGCATTCTGCAGGCGGTCGGCGCGGGCTACAGCTTCAAACTGACCAAGAGCGATCGCGTGGCCGTGGCCTTCTTCGGCGATGGCGCCGTCAACAACGGCGCGTTCCATGAAGGCTTGAATATGGCCGCGATCTGGAATCTCTCGGTTCTGTTCATTTGCGAGAACAATCAATTTGCCACCGAGGTGCCGTTTCGGTATTCGAGCGGCATCCCGGACGTGGGGCGGCGGGCGGCGAATTACGGTTTGCCTGGCTTCGAAGTCGACGGCAATGACGTGCTGGCCGTACACGAGGCGGCGCGCGAAGCCGTGGCACGTGCGCGCCGCGGCGACGGCGCTACGCTGATCGAGTGCAAGACGTACCGGACGCGTCCGCATGCCGAAGGGATGGGGGATTTCACGTACCGCACGCGCGAAGAAGTCGAAGAATGGCGCGCTCGCTGCCCGCTGCGCCGTCTGCGCGATGAATGCGTGGTACGCGCGTCGGACTGGGGGCTGACGGCGGATGAGACCGATCGGCTGTCCGAAGAATTCGATGCCGTCGATCGCCAGGTGAACGAGTTGGTCGAGGCGGCCAGCAAAGCGGCTGAAGCCGCGGCCTGGCCCGA
The DNA here is from genome assembly GCA_035546535.1 of Pirellulales bacterium. Lineage (NCBI taxonomy): Bacteria > Pseudomonadati > Planctomycetota > Planctomycetia > Pirellulales > Pirellulales bacterium. The sequence continues at coordinate 11,533 of DASZWQ010000045.1, forward strand.
CCCGGCCACGGCCACGACGCACGTGTATTGCGAAGCCGCGCGCTCGCCCGTGCCTGCCGAACCGGCTAAAGGGACGCGGCAAACGACGTTCGTGCAAGCCACGCTCGAAGCGCTCGAGCACGAGATGGCGCGGAACCCAAAGATATTCGTGATGGGCGAGGGGATCGGCGTCCGCGGCGGCAATTTTCGCACCACGGCCGGCTTGTTCGACAAGTTCGGCGCCGAGCGATTGTGCGATACGCCGATCAGCGAGCGCGGCTTCGTCGGGCTCAGTTGCGGGGCCGGCATGACCGGCACGCGACCCGTGATCGATTTCATGTTCGTCGACTTCATCAACGACGCTTACGGCGAGCTGGTGAACCAGATCGCGAAGATGCAATACATGAGCAGCGGCCGGCTGAAGATGCCGGTGCTATTGCGCGGCTGCATCGGCGTCGGCCACGCCGCGGCGACGCATCATTCCAGCAACTTTACGAGCGTTTACGCCCACATCCCGGGCTTGCGCGTCGTGATCCCCTCAACGCCCTACGACGCCAAGGGGCTGTTTTTACACGCACTGCGCTGCGACGACCCGGTTCTGTTCCTCGAGCATCGCGAGTTGATGGCGATCAAGGGCCCGGTGCCGGAAGAGGCCTACGAAATCGAGTTCGGCCGGGCGAGCATCGCGCGCTCGGGCACGGCCGCCACCATCGTGGCGATGGGGCTGATGCTGCATCGCACACTCTCGGTAGCCGAGGAACTGGCGAAGCAGGGCATTTCGATCGAGGTGATCGATCCGCGCACCGCTTCGCCCCTCGACATGCCGACCATCCTGGAATCGGTCGCCAAGACCGGGCGGCTGTTGGTCGTCGACGAAGCGTACGGTCCTTGCAGCCTGGCCGCCGAGATCGTGGCGCAGGTGGCGGACGCGGGCTTCGACGATCTCGACGCGCCGATCCGCCGGCTAAACGGCGCCTTTACGCCGACGCCGTACAGCCCAACCTTGGAAAAAGTCGTGGTACCGCAAACGGACGATATCCGCCGGGCGATCGAGTCGCTGTTGGCCGAATAGGGCATCGGAAGAATCGCGAGCATCAAAAGGTTTCTGGACTCATGGCCATTGAAGTGACGATTCCGCGGCTCGGCTGGTCGATGGAAGAAGGCGTCTTTGTGCGCTGGCTGAAGCAGGAAGGGGACTGGGTGGCCGCCGGCGATCAGTTGTTCCTGTTGGAAAGCGAAAAGGCGACGCAAGAGATCGAAGCGCTCGACGCGGGCGTGTTGCGACTGCTTCCCACCAGTCCGCAGCCGGGCGCTACGGTGCTCGTCGGCCAGGTGATTGCGGTGCTGACGGCGAAGGACGAGGTTGTCGAGCAAACGGAATCGACGCTGCCGCAGCCGGCGACTAACGGTACGAACGGTTTGTCGTCGTCGTCGGCAAGCGCTAGCGCGCCTCCCATCGCGGGGCCAGCAGCACGCCGGCTGGCGCGGCGATTGAACGTCGCGCTCGACGACGTTGCCGGCAGTGGCCGTGGCGGTCGTGTCACGGCGGACGACATTCATGCGCGAGCGCAGCAGCAATCGAATGCTGCAGCATCAGCGAGCGGGGCAGGGGAGGGGGGCGCTCATCCGGGGCCGTCGGCGCCTGGCTCTGCAACATCGCCGGCCGACGGCGGCCGCGTCGCGGCGTCGCCCCGCGCCCGGCGTGCCGCGCGCAATCTGGGCGTGGATATTTCGCAAGTTGAGGCCACCGGCAGCACCGGCCGCGTTCGCGAGCGCGATGTTTTGGCCGCGGCGCGCGTGCGCGGCGAAGTCACTGCTGCGCCGGCCGGCCAGCAATCGCCCGGTGGCACGCCGACCGGGCCTGACAAGATTCGCCGCACGATCGCACGCCGGATGGTCGCCAGTCATCAGTCGACCGCGCCGGTCACGCTGACGACCAAGGTCGATGCCACGAACCTGGTGAACCTGCGGCGGCAATTTCAGGCAGCCGCGAACGCCGCTGCGGAGACGCTCGTGCCGTCGATCACGGATTTGCTGGCCCGACTGCTCGCCGTCGCGCTTGCCGAGCACCCGCGCTTAAACGCCCGCTGGGAAGAGGACCGGGTGGTCGAAGTGGCTGAGATTCGCGTCGGCGTCGCCGTCGATACCGAGGCCGGCTTACTCGTGCCGGTGCTGGGGGACGTGCGGACGATGGGGGTGCGCGAAATCGCCGCGCGATCGAAAGAACTGGTCGCCAGAGCACGTGCCGGCACCCTGTCGGCGGCCGATTTGCAGGGCGGAACGATCACGATCACGAACTTGGGCGCCTTCGGCATCGATGCGTTTACGCCGATCATCAACCCGCCCGAGGCGGCGATCCTGGGCGTGGGGGCGATCCGCCGCGAGCCGGTTTTTGGCGCGGACGACCGCATCGAAGCGCGCGAGCAAATGACGCTCAGCCTGACGTTCGATCACCGCGTGGTGGACGGCGCCCCAGCGGCGCGCTTCCTGGCCACGCTGCGCGAACGCATCGAAAACGCCGCGGCGTGGTTGGCGGGCTGAGGTATTGCCGCCGGAATACGCGCCGAGGGCGTGCGACAACCTGGCGCGACGACCTGCTGGTGCCAAGAGGAGATGTCATGAGCGGTCTGTTTCTCTTCCCCCACGCGGTGCAGCGCGATCCGGCGATCGAGGCATGGATGCAGGACCATCCGGGCGCCTTGGGCGCCATGGCGCGCTACTGGTTCGAGGTCCTGCGCGGTTGCGGCGACGACGTGCGAGAACTATTGCACGACGGGCATCCGACCGCGTGCGTCGGCGAGGCGGCGTTTGCCTACGTCGATGCCTTCACGGCGCACGTCAACGTCGGCTTCTTTCGCGGGGCCGAGATTGCCGACCCCTCGCACCTGCTCGAAGGGACGGGCAAGCTCATGCGGCATGTGAAGCTGCGGCCGGATAGCGATGTCGACGAGTCAAAACTCGTGCAACTGATCGCTACCGCGTACCGGGACATGAAAGCGCGACGGAAAATGGCGTAGTGCTTGAATGATCGTCTCGCGCACCGTCGGTTCGCCCGCGACAGACAAGTGGTCAGTCGCGAACCGCGGCAACTCTCATTCGTTGTTTACACCCGCTGAGGATCGCTAGCCCGACAAGGCCCAGCGTCCCTAGTGTCCGTGTCGAGGGCTCTGGCACGACCGAGAGCGTCACGTCCTTGGCGTTGTAATTCACGCTCCACTTCAGACCATCGTTGAGTGTTGGCAGCGTCAACGTGCCGAACTGGGTATTCCCGACGCCTCCGGTGGCTGTAATCAGTTCAAACGAGCTGCCCAACTTCACGTCGCTTGCCGATAGGCCGGTTGTTTTCAAGGTTCCCAGCAAACTCGCCTGCCCGGTGACATTGAGGGCATTGAAGACAAGCTTGTCGTTAATGGTTTGAAAGTCGATGTTGAGCGTGCCGCTGGCGCCCTGGACGTAGTCACCGCCGATGTTGAGATCGCCGTTGCGGATGCTGACCAGTCCCGAGCGGTTATTGAAGACCAGCGATTTGCCATCCGGCGCGCCAATCGTGCCGGCACCGAGGAAGCTGCCACCGGCTTGCAAGAGAACTTGTGCTGTGGTCAGCGTGGCCAGTCGGAATTGGGTCCACACCGCGTTGCCGAAGACGCTCAAAAATCCGGTGTTGACCGATCCGCCGACGGCCGTGAACGTGCCGATACCGCCAGGTGTCGTCGGATTTCCGCCGATAAAGATCGAGGTCGTGGCGTTGAGCGTTCCATCGGTGAGCGAGTAGCCAGCGGTCGTGCCGGCGCCACCAGCCATGCTCAGCGTATCGACAGTGAACGTTCCGCCCGTCTGTTGCACGAAACCTGTCTTGGTGACGCCCAGCGAGAGTGATTGCGCGGTGATCGTACCGGTGGAGATTTGTGCGGTGCCGCCGTTGTTGATCAGCGCGGAATCGGCGGCCATCGGCACGCCGTTGTCCCAGTTACCGGCGTCGGTCCAAGTGCCGGTGGTACCTTTCCAGGTAACGTTGCCCGCGTGGGATTGAGCGGGCTCGCTCGCAATACTGAGAAGCCCCAAGAAGAGTCCGAGGCGCAGACGAGACCCGAGGATCATGAGCGTCTCCTTCTCCAAAGAGCTAGAGGCTCTGCACAGTGCCGTCGAGAGGTGCCGCGAGGCGCTCACTATAGCCGTCAAGAAAGGCGATGACAAATTCTTCGCCGAATCGGTCGTGGGTCCGTCCGAAACCACGCCTCTGCTGGGTATCATCGGGGCATGGATGATCGCTATGCAGCCCTTGGCTTCTTCGTCTTCCTAACCGGGTGCGCAATCGCAGCCACATCCATCACGTTCTTTATCCGATTGATGCGGAAAGGCCAAAAAGGTCCCCTTTCCGCGTATCAATTCACGTTGTTGCAGTTTCTTGTGCTCGCCACGCTCGCGGGCGTACTTGCTGGAATCTGGCTGGCAAATTCAGACTAACTCACTACCGCCGAATCGAGATTGCGCGCTTCCCCCGATGGGTCGCCTCAGGCCGCGATCAGGTTAGCAAGGGCTTCTTGCATGCAGTTCGCAATGGAATGCCTTGCGTGGGTATCCGCTTCGGAAGAGTTTCGTCAGCTTGCTCTGGAATTAATTCGACGGTAGGTCCAGCGGGTAGCCCAAACGAACAGTCCGAGGCCGGCCAGGATTCCCCCGATGACAAGCAGGGCGCGGTTTCTCGCTTCTTCATAAGGATTGCCGCGCACGTCGCGCCACTCGCTCGCGAGTTGCTTCTCGGCCTCCGCGATTGTGCCTTCGAGCGAGTCGTAATACTTCGCGGCGAAGGCCTGATCGACGTTTACCCCGTCGGCAATCCAGCGCCGCTCATCGGCGGCAATTGCGTCAAAGTACGCTTGGCCATCCGCCAATTCGCGATTCAGTTCGGTAGATAGCTTCACGAGATCGTTAAGGTGGACCCCAATTGTTGGACAGTTTTTGGGCTTGTATAAGATGTAGGGTGACTGGGCTTGGCGGCCCGTGAGACCCCTCACGGGTCTCGCGCGGCCGCAGCGTCTGTTGACGGTTTGGTTCTCGTTGGATGTTCCTCTTTAACCCTGCCTCAGCAGGGATTTGAGCGCCGAACTTT
>DASZWQ010000046.1 GCA_035546535.1 Pirellulales bacterium
AAGAGCAGGCTGTCCTCGTGGCGGCCAAAGCAGATCACCGGCGCCAGCTCATCGCCGGCTGCGTGTCGTGACGCGGCCACACGCGTTGCCAAGGAGCGCTTGGTGGCGATCGTCGGATAAATATCGGCAATCCCAATCGCCAACACCGCCAACGGCACCGCGGCGGCAAAGTACCAGCGGGCTGGCCGCTCGGCGAAGGTGCGGCGCGAAACGTACCAGTACAGCGCCGCGGACCCGAAGACCAGGAGCGCACATTCGAGCCACTGGTCGGCTTCGCCGCCGTCAATGATGAAATCGACAATGCCCAAGACGATCCCGGCGAGTAGCGCGAGGCGCGTGCCGTGGAAGGGAATCCACAGGCGCATGCGAGCCATGAACTTGTCATCGATGTTCGTGAGGATCGCCCGATCGAGCATCGCGCCCATCAACAGGCAGAGCATCGGCAGGGCCGGCAGGATATACGTCGCCAGCTTGCCGGTGCCGATGGAGAAAAAGCCGACCGTCCATAGTGCCGAGAGCAAGAGATATCCTTGCGCTCGGGTACGCGATTCGGCGACCATTTTCGTCCGGCGGCCTATGTACACGGCCAGCACCGGCAACAGCACGCACGCCGGGAACATACCGATCGCCAGCACGGGAATGTAGAACCACCACGGCTCGACGTGGATCATGTTCGTGGTATAGCGGACGACGTGGTGTTCCCAGAAAAAATAGCGCAGGAACCCGGGCTCGCGAATCGACACGGCGACGAACCAGGGAAGTGCCACGCCGGCGACGCCGCCGCCGAACCACAGCCAATCGCGTGGCCGCACCGCCGCCCCTTCGTGCGCGAGCCAGCGGGCCGCGACCCACGGCGGCAGTGTGAGCACCAGCGCGATGGGTCCCTTGGTCATCACGCCCAGGCCGCAGGAGATCGCCGCCAGCATCCACCATCCACGGCGCAATTCGCCGCGCTGCGTGGCCAGATACATGCTGAGTATCGTGACGGTCGTGAACAGGGTCAGCAGGCCGTCCATGATGAGAAAACGGCTGGCCAGCACAAACCCGAGGCACAGCAGCAGCAAGAAGGCGCCCAGGTAGGCCCCGCGCCGCCCGACCAGGTGCCGCCCCGCGAAGTAGGTCGCCAGCAGCGTGCCCAAGCCGGCCAGGGCGGTTACCGTGCGCGCTGCATAGTCGTGAACGCCGAACGCCCAGAAGCTGGCCACGGTCATCCAGTACAAGAGCGGCGGTTTGTCGAGATAGAAGGATCCTTCGCGCTGCGGCACGAGCAAGTCGCCCGAGTCGATCATGCTGGCGGCGATCAACGCGTAGCGTGCTTCATCGGGCTCGATCAAGGGAAACGTGAGGCGCGTGAACATCACGATCGCGGCGACGGCGGTCAATAGTGCGATGTGCCACGAACGGATCGCGCCGGCGGCCTGGTCATCGGCTTTATCCGGTGCATCGGGCGCGGGAAACATGCACGTCGTCCACCAGAATCGCGCGGCTTCGCGGATCGTGGCTGCGCTATTGCGTAGCGCGTAAGCATCCACGGCGGTGCCGCCGCGACGCGAGGCCAGGTCGACTTCCACGACCGAGAGGCCGGTCCGTCGCGCGTTGCTCAGCATCTCGGTGTGCAAGAACGCGCTTTCCGCGGCCGGAGCCAGCGCACGCATCGTGTCGCGGCGCGCAAACTTCACAGCGCTTTGACTGTCGCGAACACCGGTGGCGAGCAAAACGTCCGCCGCCACGTTGTAGGTGCGCAGCAAGAGGCGGTGAATCCAACCATCGTGCTCATGACCCGCCGTGCCGCTGGCAAGATGGCAGTGAGGAGCGACGAGTACGAGACGCTCGAGATCGTGTGCTTCGAGGATCGTGTTCGTCGCGGCCAGCGCGACGTAATCTTTCGTCGCGGCATGGATTCCGGCTCGCACCTGGTTGCCCGGCCCTAGGGCCGGCTGCTCGAGAACCCGCAGCGCTGGGAACATGCTGCCCGTGGCCGTGGCAACGGCGAGCGTGCCGTCGTGACTGCCGCCATCGACGAGCACGATTTCGTAGTCGCCGGTGACGCGGGCCAAAGCCTCGTTCGCGGCCAGCACGATGCGGGCCAGGGATTTTTCGGCGTCCAGAACCGGTAGTACCAGCGAAATGCTGGCGCCGGACTTGGCCGCCGGCGCAGCTCCGCCGCCAGCCAAGGAAGATTCGTCACCGTGCTGCAATCGTGCATCCATGCTAGCTGCTATCGTCGGTTGAAAAATTGCAAAGTGCGCGCGGGCGCACGACATTTGACACGATCTTGCACCGCGCGGGTCGGTGTATAGGTGAACGTCGCGGATAGTGTCAATAGCTTCGCCATCGGCCTCTCTGCGCATGCCCCGGACTCAGGGGGCGATTTGGGTTGAAGATCAACATCACGGCCGGTAGTGAGTGACTCGCGTGTGATGCATTGGCCTGACAAAACCGTCCCCTCTCCCTGCGGGAGAGGGTTAGGGTGAGGGCATTCAAGGTCGACGCTGGTTGCCGATCCCCTCACCCCGGCCCTCTCCCTGCGGGAGAGGGAGTTTGCCGCGCGCCGGTTAAAGCTCGCACACAACCCGGCCCGCTGCCCTTGACCGGTTATGCCCTTCTCGCGAGACTCCCGCGATGCGATTGCTGCCACGATACGTGCTGATCGAACTGCTGAAAGTGTTCGCCGTCACCGTGACGTCGCTCACGACGCTCATGATGCTGGTCGGTGTGGCTAAAGAAGCGATCGAGCAAGGGCTGGGGCTGGTGCAGGTTCTGCAGATGCTGCCCTACATTCTGCCGAACGCACTTTTGTTTGCGTTGCCGGGCAGCACATTGTTCGCCGTCTCGATCGTCTATGGCCGCATGTCGGGCGCGAACGAGATCGTGGCGATCAAATCGCTGGGCATCAACCCGATGTCCATACTTTGGCCCGCCCTGATCATGGCGTTTTTGTTGAGCCTGATTTGCGTATGGCTGAACGACGTGGCGGTGTCGTGGGGGTTCAACAACATGCAGCGCGTGGCGATCGAATCCCTCGACGACATCGCCTACGGGATGCTGCGCACGCAAAAATCGTTCGGCACGAACCGATTCACCATCAATGTGAAGCGGGTTGACGACCGCAAATTGATCAGGCCCGTCATCACGTTCAACGCTTCGGGCACGACGCCGCCCTACACGATCACGGCCCAGGAGGGCGAGCTGCATTGCGACACGCAGCGCAAGGTGCTCGTGATCGCCTTCGAGCAGGGGCTCGTGCAAGCGGCCGGCCAGGCCAGCTACCACTTCAACCACGAAGAGCGCGAGATTTCGCTGCAGGACGCCGCCGGTAAACAAGAGACCAAGCATCACCCGGCACACGTCGCGATGAAGGACGTACCCGGCGAAATCCGCTGGCAGCAACACGAGATCAACGTCACACGGCAGGACATGTCAGCCCGCGCCGCTTATGCGCTGGCCATGGGCGACTTTGCCGAGCTGACGGAGAAACACTGGGACGAAGAAGAGAAGAACCTGGAGTTTCTCCAGGGACAGTTGTCTCGATTTTACACCGAGCCGCCGCGACGCTGGGCCAATGGCTTCAGTTGCTTGTTCTTCGTGCTCATTGGCGCGCCGATGGCCATCCGCCTGCGCAATTCCGATGTTTTCACCAGCTTCTTCGCCTGCTTCCTGCCGATCCTGGTGGTCTACTATCCGCTGTTGATCTACGGAGTCGATCAGGCCAAGGATGGCAATCTACCGACCTACAGCGTGTGGATGGGAAACGTCATTCTGGCGCTGTGGGGCATCTGGCTGATGCGCCGCGTGGTGCGGTTTTGAACGCGTGCCGGCACGGGCGTGTTCACCGATGAGACGATGAGAATACGTCCGCACCTTTCACAGATGAGAGCAGCGGCGGACCGCGGCGGCGGCTCGTTTTAGGAATCGGTATCGGCCTATCGCTGCAATTCACAATGACGCAGCTCGCGCAAAAACAGAGGGCCCTGTTCCAGGCCCTCTGTATGATCCCGGCCGATGAGGCGGCGCTCTAAATCGTGCGGCGCAGGGCATGGGCGCGCCGCGAGGCGTTGGGCGCCGCCAAATGGACCCAGCGGGCAACGAGCTGCTCCAGCTCGCCGTCCAGCCACCGGCCAAATTCAGCCAGGGCTTGCTCTTCCCTCTCGGAGAACTCTGGGGCGGCTTCCAGAGCTGCCACGGTGTGCCCACCGCCCGTGTTTGCTTTTCCCTTGCGCATCGCCTCTCCCCCCATTTTTGGCTGCCAGGGAGGCATCGAGCGAACGCCCGCGACATCCCGGCGGCGGCGAGGCGGCGTTTCCGGATTTTTTGGAAAATCCGCCTTCACCCTCTATTACGTAAGACAGGGGCGACTCGTTCTGGTTCACTTCGGTCGGGAAATGGCCAAAAAAGAGGGCCGCCGGATCAGGCCTGACGCGTTTTGCGGCGGTGGGCGATCGATAGGGCGCTACGGAAAGAGCGAGAGCCCAAACCGTCCCTGCTGTTCGGGGAAGCAAGGCCGGCCGGGCTCTCGTCTCGACACGTTCGTGGGCGAAGGATCGGCTCGATCAATCGCCAGTTGTTTCGCAATTTCCTTCGACTGCTTAGCCATAGAGCCACAGAGTGCACAGAGAACACCGAGTCGAGTTCGAAGTCCCGAGGCACCTGTGATTGCGGCCTAGATATCTTGCACAGTCTTCGTTTTTGTGTCTGTGTCCTCGGTGTGCTCTGTGGCAAACCGTTGGGCTCGTTCGCTTACGACTCCTTCTTTCCCAACGCCTCTCGTAAGCGAGCGATGCTGGATTTGAATTCCGATTCGTCGATGAAACCGTCTTTGTTCGTATCCAAGCGCTCGAAGTTCCGCTGCAAGCGCTCGGGCGACTCATCCGCGCTGAGCCGGCCATCGCCATCCTTATCGGCCATAAGCAGACGCTGCCAAATCCGCGCCGGATCAGGACCCGCCGGTTGAGACGTCGCCAGCAGCGGTCGCGCCTCTTGCAACTCGACGGTCGTGATCGTGCCGCTACCGTCCTTGTCCAAGGCAGCCAGCGATTGGGGCGCCTTGGCAATCTCCTCGGCCGAGAGGCTTCCGTCTTTGTTTATGTCGAGGGCCGCGAACACGACCGTCGCGGCTGGCGCAAGGTCAGGTCGTGGCTCGGTAGCGGCTTCGTCGATGCTCGTTTTTCCGCCGTCGGCCGGTCGCGGCAAAGCCTCAAACTCCTTCAGGGTCATTGCCCCATCGCCATCTGCGTCGGCGCGTTTGAGGAGCATCGACAGGCGTTCGCGCCGCTCGGCGGGCAACTCGTCACTGGTTACGCGGCCGTCGCCATTGGCATCCAGCCGGCGAAAGAACCCGTCGCGGTTCATGCCGGGCAGCGGGCGGTTCTCTTGCGTCGAGGCTTGAGCCAGGCGATCCGCCGGCGGCTCCGACAATCCCGCGATGAACTCTTGCCGACTGAGCTTGCCGTCGCGGTCGGCGTCGGCCTTGCGAAGCAGTCGCTTCAGCAGGCGTTCTTTTTCGGCGGGGACTTCATCCGTCGTGAGTTGCCCGTCCTGGTTGGCGTCCAAGCGACCAAACAGCGCCTGGGACTCGGCATCGCTGGCGCGAGAAGGCGACACGCTTGCAGCAACAGCCAGCAATGCCAGCAGCGCGACCTTTCGAGCCGCAGCTGCCCCGGGCGGTTTTTGCATCTTGCGCCTACCTCTAGAAGTCCCCATTTACGATGAAACCGGAGAGGCCTGAGAAAGTTTCGCCATCCTCGGGGACAGCCCCCAGAAGGGTGCCGGCTTGGGGGCCATAAAACCTTGCGCCACAAGCAGGTTGGGCGATCTTGCCCCCCTTGGGAGAAACCACTAGAATCCGCCCCATTATTTTGCCCGGACCAGACGAACTGGGCCGGTGCGACCGGCGTAACAGGCAGAGGAAGTCGGCACGCGCGGCAAGGTGGCCGCGCCCGATTGGGGGTCATGTGGCACGGTCGCATCGCGAACGTTAACCGCCCGCGATGTCGTGATGCATGAAATCACCATCCGTCCCGAGATCCACATAGTCGGCATATGTGCCATCGGCCGAGATTCAGGCACAACACCCAGCACGGAGGATTGGTTCAACTGGCCGCCACACGTTGGTCGATGTAACGGGTGCAGAGTTTCCGTGCCCGCGAGGTCACGCCAACGTGACAGGGAATGCGGCGCCGGCAGTAGCTTTGATGCGGACGGGCCAGGTTTCGTCGGAGCGTGTTAGCTCGTAGAGGTTCAGTCGGCCGTCGTTTTGTGGTCCGTTCGGACCAGGCCGCAGGAACAGGGGAGCTAAGCCACGAGACCCTTGCCGTCTGGCTCAAGCTGGCGATTCATTCCGATTCAACACGTATTGGCTGTATGTTTGCCCCGCTAAGAGATGCAGCGCCGTGATGCGCTCGTATCGTTGCGGCGGTGAACGTACCCCTTGATGGGAGATGAAACATGCAAATCCACGGCGTCACTCAGCTTCACGGCGCGCAAGCGATCAACGCTCCTCACGCGGTCGCGCGGACCAATTCGTCCGCGGCCATGACCCGCTCTTCGGCGACGGCAGACGTCGTCGATATTTCGGAAACGGGCCGCCTGCTCGAGATGGCGGCGCAACTGCCCGACATCCGTTCCGATCGTGTTGCTCAGTTGCGTGCTCAGATCGCTAATGGCAGCTACGATACCGCCGAGAAACTGGACCTGGCGGTGGAACGATTGTTGGACGAGATTGCCTAGCAGCCTGTTGAAGAACTCAACGGGCTGCGACATCGCAGGGATGCGATGGCAAACTATCGACGTAAGTCATTATTTTGCGAGCCGTGCGAAGCTTTGCTTCGCACTTGGCGAGGTTGAAAAAAGCCACGAGGGCTTTTTTCAACAGGCTGCTAAGCGCGATCGAGACTTATGCCCGCTGAGTCGGCGGCCCTTTCGAGGCACCTCAGCGGGCAAGGGGCCTTGGAGCCACCGCTCACGGCCGAGCCGCACGCGGCCCTTTTTGGCTACGGACAAGGGGCTGGATGTCCGTTCGGTGGCTGTGCCGTTCAACCGAGTCCTGGCTTGCCGCTCCCGGGATCGATCGCCGTTCTGGCTTTGTGCAGACGCGTCCCCACTTCTTCGAGGACGACCTCCAGATGTTTTTCCAGGTCGCGGGCGGTCCTTAAAGTATCGTCGGTCTTCTTGATCACGGCCCGGATCTCGGCCAGGCGCGTCAGGATTTCGTCTCGGGGGTCGAATGCGTAGGGCATGATAACTCGTTCGCTGCGCGGATTCTTGGCCGCCGCCGAACCACAATGGCCATCTGCCCGACATTGTTTTTTTGAAACGATCGATATTGGGCCCGAAAAACCAGGCCTGGGTTACGGTTTTGCAAAGTCCGTGCCGTCTTGTCACACCGAGCCGAATCACGGCGCGCCGTGCCGATTCGTCACTCGAGGAAGGGCGAATCCATGCCCCCCGCTGAGTTGTCTCGATCCGCTCCATTCCGTGGGCGAATGTTCGGGATAATTCAGTCGCGCGCGGGATTGACGGTCACACGAAACCAATAAACTTATGCGCAGGGGAAGCCCAGGTGCGTCACGAGAGAATAGCAGGAGATCGACGATGACAAGCGCCGCAGACGATGTCGTCAAGATGAACGCCGCCGGAGTTCGCCAGGCCGAGCATCGTATCAACGCACAATTCCTCAATCGTTGGTCGCCGCGGGCGATGTCGGGCGAACGGATTTCGCGTGAAGAGCTGATGCAACTGTTCGAGGCCGCACGCTGGGCCCCCTCAAGCTACAACGCCCAGCCCTGGCGGTTCTTGTACGCCGAGCGCACGAGCAAGGATTGGCCGCG
>DASZWQ010000047.1 GCA_035546535.1 Pirellulales bacterium
GTCAGTTGCGCCTCGAGTAACTGCGTGTCGGTGATCGACACGCGGCGCGGCGTGGTGACCGAGACGATCATGACGACGCTTTTCCCGAAAGCGCCCGAGGGGAGCACGCCGGACGCCGTGGCCGTCTCGCCCGACGGCGAAACGCTGTTCGTCGCCAATGCCGACAATAACTGCATTGTCGTCGTCGACATCGAGGAGCCAAACGAGAGCGGCGTCAAAGGGATGATTCCTACAGGCTGGTATCCGACGGCCGTGGCCGTGACGCCGGATGGCAAGAACCTGCTCGTCGGCATCGGCAAGGGAAATCAGACCAAGCCAAACCCGATCCCTGCGCAACTGGAACCCAAAGACAAAGACCAGATCGCGCGGCGCGGTTTGCCGTTTCCCTACATCGGGACGACACTCTCGGGCGCGCTATCCATCATCCCGATTCCCGACGATGACGACGACCTGGCCGCATACACCGAGCGCGTGTACAAGAACTGCCCTTATTCCGACAAGCTGTTGGCCGGCACACCCAGCGAGACGAAGACCGCCGTGCCCACCAAGGTCGGCGATCCCTCGCCGATCAAGCACGTGATTTACATCATCAAGGAGAATCGCACCTACGACCAGGTCTTCGGCGACATGCCGGCCTCGAACGCCGATCCGTCGCTCGTCATGTTCGGCGAGGAGATCACGCCCAACCATCATCAACTGGCGCGCGAGTTCGTGCTGCTGGACAACCTTTATTGCAACGGTCAGGTGTCGCGTGACGGTCATCCCTGGTCGACGATGGCGTACAACACCGACTACGTCGCGCGCGATTGGACGCTGACTTATTCCGGGCGTGAAGGGGTCGAGGACGACGACGAGGGGGATTTGTCCAATGCACCCAGCGGCTACATCTGGGATGCCTGCGCGAGGGCCGGGCTGACCTATCGCAGCTACGGCGAATATGGCCGCCGCGTGAGCCAGCCCGACGGTTCGGTACGCGTCGAAGGGGCGGTGCCGGGCCTGGCGGGCCACATGTGCCCCGATTACGGCGTGCCCAAGGTGCCGGGACAGCGGTCGCGCGACACCGACAACGTCGAGACGTTCTTGCGCGAGTTCCGTGAATTCGAAAAGCAGGGCAACCTGCCGAATTTCATCGTCATGAGCCTGGGCGAGGATCACACCTCGGGCACGACGCCCGGCGCGTTCACGCCGCAATCGTGCGTGGCCAGCAATGACCTGGCGTTGGGGCAATTGGTCAATGCCGTCTCGCATAGCAAATACTGGCCCGAGACGGCGATCTTCGTCATCGAGGACGACGCGCAGAATGGGCCCGACCACGTCGATGCTCATCGCACGATCGGCCTGGTAATCAGCCCCTACACCAAGCGCAAGCACCTCGACAGCACGCAATACACGACGGTGAGCATGCTGCGGACGATGGAACTGATCCTGGGGCTGTCGCCCTTGAGCCAGTACGACGCGGCGGCGAACCCGATGTACGGCTCGTTCACGGACAAGGCCGACCCGACCGCGTATACGCACGTGCCGGCGCGCTACGACTTGAACCTGAAGAACACGGCGCTGTCGTACGGGGCCGAGCGTTCGAGCAAGATGGACTTCAGCGAGTACGATCGCGTGAACGATTTCGAGTTGAACGAAGTCCTGTGGTACGCGGTGAAAGGCGAGAACGCCCCGCTGCCGCCGGCCGTCCGCCGGGCGATTGCGTATCGGGGCGCGGTTGAACGGTGATTCGATTCGCACGGCGCAGTGGATGAGCTAATTTCTCTCAGCGACCATGCGACGCGCCGATTTCAAGAAGGGAAGCACCGCTTCGGCGTCGGCCGGCGGCGCTTTGTCGATATATTCCTCGAGAAGCTTTGCCGCTGGATGCGGATCGCTGTTGCGCAAATAGATCAGCCCCAGGTCGCGCCGCTCGTCCGGCAGCTCGGGCAGTAGCGCGACGAGCCGCAGTTGAATCGGCAGGGCCTCGGGCCAGGAATCGCGCATGGCATAGGCCGCCTTCAAATTCCGCAGCACGCGGGCCGCGATCTCGCGCGGCGTGGCGGCGCGCAGGTGCTCGCTCGACAAGACATTCTGCTGGCCCAGCACGCGCTCGATGCGCTCGCGGCACGCTTGTTCGTCGAGAACCGTGCCGGCGTCGAAAGGATCGACGTACAGCGTGCGGCCGCCGTCGTGGCAGCCCACCATGAAATGGCCGGGCGAGCCCACGCCGAACAGGTCGAGCCCCGCCTGCCGGCCGACAGCCGTGTAGACGATGGCCAGCGAAATCGGAATACCCAAGCGACGCTCGAGCACTTCATTGAGGTAGCTATTGCGCGGATCGTAGTACGCATCGTGGTTGCCGCGAAATCCCTCCTGCCCATACAAGAGTTCGCTGACGGCTTGCAGTCGCTCGGTAGCCTCGCGGCCTGATTCTGCGACCGCTTCTTGGGCCGCCTGGCCCAGCCGGGCCAGTTCGGTGAGCGGCCCTTGCACGTCGAGCGCTGGATATTCGTCCGTGGCAAACTCCAGCATGAGCCGCACGAGATCGACCTGGTCTTCGCGACCGGCGAGCAGGCAGGCGAACTGCGGATTGTCGGAGAAGGGCGAAGACATGAAGACGGGTGAAGGAAAGTCCGCTAAGGGAACTGTTCGAATCCGATAAATTCCAGACGCACCAGAACCGCGACGATAAGTAGGGCGCCTGTCGCGACGACTGGTGCCAGCCCCACAGCGATGACCCAACCATTCTCCTCTCGCCTGAGGAGCCGATGTATGGCCGCACTGATACCGACAAGCACCGCCGCCACGAGGACATGGCCTCGTCCGCCAAGTCCAGGGCTCGAACCGATGAGCACTATACAGCCCACCCACAAGGCGCCGACGGCGCACGCAATCAACAACGTGGCTGGTGACGGCTCAGACCGCATGGCAACGACATGATACCGCGCCACGGAAGCCCAACGACAGTGCGGGTGTGGCGAATCATGGAGAACGGCCGAGGGAAATGGCCCGGCGGCTCAGCGCTCGGGCCGCTCTTTGTAGCCGGCCGGCGGTTCCGTACTGAAAAGCTCGGCGTCTAGCGGCCGATCGAAAATGATGTCGCTTTGGACCCAATCGGACTCGGCATGGCCCGGATTGGTGCCGCGCAGCGAGACCTCGATCCGCACGGGCAGCTTCGTTTGCGGATCCAGCCAGTACCGGCGCGTCCAGGTGTCGATTCCGGCCGCACGCTCTGCCTTCGAGATCACCTCGTAACCGTTTGCGACTTTGCCGTCAATGTAGCGGTCTGGTAGCTTCATTGCGGTTGCGACCGGCACGTCGCGCATACGGCCGTAATAGTCGATTTGCGGCTGTGGCTCGGGTTTCGATTCGACAACTTCACCGGCGTCGTTGATACCGAGGATTTGCTTGACATATTCATAGGTCTTGTCGTTGGGGTCGAGCGTTAACAAGACTCCCTTCTTCGCGTCCGTGATCTGGACGTAGGAGCTTGTGTCACCGCTCTCCGGTTGATCGCCCGGCGTGTGCTGCATCTCCTCGCGCTGGCGATATCGACCGAGCACCTTTACGCGCCGGATCAATCCTTGCACCTTGCGGCCGTCGGGTAGTCGATTTGTGCGCGTTTCGGTGTATTGGACCGTGTGGCCGTCGGACAGGTCGGCGTCGCTCGCGGCAGGCTTCTGAGCGCCGACATCCTGACTCTCTTTGGTGGCCGCGGGCGCTGTCGGGCGATCCGGGTCAGGCGTGAAGGTAAGCTTCTGCCCCTGTTTTGCGCCGCGATCTTCTGGCGGGGCAGCGGGCTGCGGCATATCGCGATACGGCTTGTTTTGTTCGTACAGCTTCAGCCGCTGTTCGGCCCCGATTTGAAATTGCTTCTTTTCCGCAGCTAGCTTCATGGCCATGGTTTGCCACTTGATGGCAGCTTCGAAATTGCCGACCTCGGCGCTGGCGGCTGCGAGTGTATCGATGGCTTCCGCGGCTTGCGGTCCTTTCCAGCCCAAACCTTCGCACGACGTGCGCGCCAGTTCCACGGCGCGCTGGCCATCGCGAATCTTGTCATCCGGACAGGTGGCCAGCAGCCAGGCCAGATTGCACGCCACCAGGTTGCGAAGTTCGCCGGCCGGTGGGCAATGGCGCAGCGCCTCTTCGTAGTCGGATTTCGCGCGCGAGAATTCGTGCCGGGCGATCCATTTCTGCGCATCGTTTACCAGTCCGTCAGCGCGAAGACGTCGACCGTTTTCGACCGTCTCTTGTTCGGTGTTGATCGCCTCGACATGGATCTTCTTGGTGTTGTCATCATCGGCTTGTATTACAGCGAAATTGGCAAAACGATCTTCGTACGCGAGAATCGTCACCTTCGTTTTCGGCAGTGCTGACTGCAGACGCTCGATGCTTTTGTTGGACAATGTTTCAACTGGTTGCAGGTTCAGCGTTGTCAGCTGCTTCAGTTTCGCAAGTGCGTCCACGGCCGCATCGTCGATCGTCATCGCATAGGCCGTCAACGAACGCAATGATTTCACGCCGGCCAGGTTGGCATAGCCCGGTCCGCGAATCTTCCAGCATTGGATCAGCTCCAGTGTGTCGAGTTTGTCGAGCCCCGATAGCGCTGCCAGCGCATCGTCACTGATCCCTGCATCGTAGAGCTGCAGGCTTTTCAGACTCTGGATCCGAGCAATGCTGCCCAAGCCTTGATCGGTGATGCCTTTTTCAGCAAAGGTGGCAAGGTACGGTGTCGGGATTTCTAACCGCTCGATACCAACGGCCAACTCCGCCAACCTCTTGAATCCGTGGTCCGATAGTCTATAGCGCGGCAGAGCTAAAACCGTAGAGGGTGGAAGCCGGTCCACTTTTGCGAGCACTTCGTCCGAAAGCGCATCGAGGTTCAAGTACGGGATCGCATGAGTGAACTTCAATTGTTTCAGCCCATCCGTGCCGACAGGCTTTTCGAAATCGAGATGCAGCCACTCGAGTTCTGGCAGGTCATTGATCAATTTCAGATCGTCGTCGGTCCCCTTCCACGCGAGATCAATGCCGATCTGCTTGCGATTCGCCGGAGACGTGCCGAGTTCCTGCAGTCGATTGAGGGCGCGCTCGGCCTTTGTGCCTGTCGCCTCGTCTGGCGATTTTTCCTCTGTTCGCTTATCGGCCTCTGCCTGTCGTTCCAAGACGACCGAGGACGTTGGAAAGTCCTTACTGTAAGCAAACGTCTTCGGTCGCTTGTTCTTGGCACTGCCGACACCCACGCAGACGGTCAGCTTGTTGTTTTCCAGTTTGTAGATGCCGAGCGTGTCTGCGTCTGCATTGGCCGCGGTCTCTCCCTTTAACTTCATCTCAATCGTGGGCGGATTCACAGACGAATCCAGCTTTACGGTTCCCGTGTGTTGTTTTTTCCCTTCGAAGAGAATCGTTATTTTGTCATCCGCGACGACCCAAATGATCGGGGGCGCTTTATATGTTTTTCCCTCTTCTACGGACGCTACGCACGTCCACGTGCCTTGAATCGCCTCGAGGGCGGATATGTCACGCCGTTTGGGAGGTGCGTCCTGCGCGACGAGCCGCCAGGGAACAATAGCGACCGTTCCGGTTAGCAGCAGCAGAAACGCGGCAACGGTAATGCGCCGGCGCGAAAACGACTTGACCCGGGCGATTGTTCGAACTCGCCGCTCGAGGTTTCGATACGCCCCCAGTACACCGGCCGTTGCTAAGCTGGGTTGCGTCTCGGACGACGCCAGCGATGCCAACTTCAATAGCAGCCGGCCATACGCCGCCGGCTGCGCCACGCGCCGCTGAATGACCAGCTCGTCGCAGGCCGCCTCTTGCGCCTCGGACCAGCGGCGCATCATGAGCCACACCAGCGGATGAAAGAAAAACAGCCAACTCGCGACGGTGGGCAGCCAGTTCCAGGCCAGGTCGTGCCGCGCAAGATGAGCCAGTTCATGCGCCAGCATCATGCGCAGCTCGGGCTCGTCGAAGGCCTCCTCGGTGCGCTGGGGAACAATGATCGTCGGATGCCACACTCCGACAAGAATCGGGCTGCCGACTGATGATAACCGCCGCAATTCCGGCACTCGATGAGTGCCCAGCCGCGCCGCTTCCTCGGCGCAAAGTTGGGATAATCGCGAGCTGCTGTCGAGATTCGCGGCAGTTGTCAAGCGCCGCGCTGCGTGCCATTGCCGCCATCCGCGAAGGACGCAATAGCTCACACCAGCCAGCCAGATCGACAACAGGATCGCCGTGACGCTCAGCGGGTTTGTTTGCGGGGCAGGCTGTGCGGGTGACCATTCGACTTTGGGTGCGCCTGCAAGCGGTTGCACGTCGAAGGGCTCGATCGGTTCGAATCGAGATACCGGCGGCGGCGCTTCGCGCACTTGTGCCGGTAACAGCGCAAGCAGAACCGGCTGGCTCCAGACGAGCGCTACCAGCAGCTTCAGACAAGCCACGCGCCAGATCCAGCACACCACCCGCGGCGACAGCGTGGTCCACCATCGCTGCACCGCCCAGGCAATGGCGATGGCGAGCCCTCCCTGCCACGACGCGCGCACGATCGCCGCCGACCAAACGTCCGCCAGTTCATTCCAGGCAGGGATCATGTTCCCTCCTTTTCGCGCGCTTCGAGGCGTTTGAGCAGTTCTTCGATCTCGCGGGCTTCGGCCGGCGTGAGCAGCGACGACTGCGACAGATACGCGACGAACGGCGAGACGGCCCCGCCCAACGACGCGTCCACAAACTCGGCCACCAGGCCGCGCAGCAACTCGGCCTTGCCGACGGTCGGGCAGTACAGGTGCAAGCCATCGACCTTGCGGCGCCGCAGGAAGCCTTTGGCACGCAGGCGTTCCATCGTGGTCAATAACGTCGTGCGGGCCCGGCCGGTCGTTTCGGCGAAATGTTCGGCAACCTCGCGCACCGAAATCGGATGGTGGTCGCCGACGTATTGCAGCACGTCGAGCTCGAGCGGGCCGAGTGCTTCCTTGGGGGGCATAACGAATCTCCTTTGACTATCTTGGTAGTCACGTTATCGCCGACTATCGCGATAGTCAAGAAAAATGCTGCTGACATTCTTGTCAGCGTCGTTCTCCGATCCACGACCGCCACGACCTTTCAGTCGATGATGTTGAGAGGACTGTGCAGCCGAGACGGCCGCACCACAACATGTTTCGCGTCGGCATCTTGTGGTGCAGGCGTCTCGCCTGCATCTTTGCTGCCCTGGCGGCCGGAGCTATCATGAGAGATTGCGTTACTACATCCCGGGGCCGACAGGGAGAACTGTAGGTGAGCGAGCGGCTGATCTCGTTGCGCGGCGTCGAGGTACACAACCTGCAGGGGATCGATCTCGATCTGCCGCATCGGAAGTTGATCGTCTTCTGCGGCGTCAGCGGCAGCGGCAAAAGCAGCCTGGCCTTCGACACGATTTATGCCGAAGGGCAGCGTCGCTACATCGAGAGCTTTTCGGCCTACACGCGGCAGTTTCTCGAACGGCTGGAAAAACCGGCGGCCCAGCGGATCGACGGTATCTCGCCGGCCATCGCCGTGGCCGCCTCGAACACCGCCCGCTCGAGTCGCGCGACGGTGGGCACTTCGACCGAGGCGTACGATTATCTGCGCCTGCTCTTGGCCCGGGTTGGCCGTGTCTTCTGCCGACAATGCGGCCGCGAAGTGGTGCGGCACGCGCCGCAGAGCGTGGCCGCTGAACTCGCACGGCTGCCGGCCGGAACGCGCTACATGGTCGCCTTTCCCTGGCCGCATCCGGCGTCGGTCGCGCCCGCGGACCTGGCAGCGCGGATCGTTGAAGAGGGATTCGTCCGCGCGATCGTCGATTCGCAGATGGTCGAGCTGCCGAACCTGGCAGCGCAAGCGGCCGCGGCCGAAACCGCCGCCGTGCTGCCACTGTTTGCTGAGCCGGCTGAAGAAGCGACTGCTGCGATAGAGCAAGAAGCCGGAGAGGCCGAGCCGAAGGAAACGCCTGCGCCTGCGACCGCCGATTGGCAAGTGATTATCGATCGGCTCACCGCGGGCAGCACCGCGGACGAGCGATTGCGAGACAGCCTGGAAGCCGCCTTCGACAAAGGACGTGGCCAGGCCGTGCTATACGTCGAAGAAACCGCCGCGGCCGCCGCCGACCTCGGTGGCGCCTCCATCGAGATCGATGGTCGGGCCTGGCGTCGCGTGAAACGCAACACGCGGCTGGTGTGCGACGACTGCGGCCTGGAATATCCGCAGCCCGACCCCCGGCTCTTCAGCTTCAACAGCCCACTGGGCGCGTGCCCCGAGTGCGAGGGTTTTGGCAACGTCGTGGATATCGACATGGACCTGGTCGTGCCCGATAAGCAGAAGACGATCCGCGAGGGGGCGATCGCGCCGTGGAATACGCCGGCCTACGCGCACGAGCGTGACGAGTTGGTGGCGCTGGCCAAGGATTACAAGCTGCCGATCGATGTGCCCTTCGCCGAGTTGAACGACGAGCAGCGGCGGTTAATCCTCGAAGGTGTGCCCGAGCGCGAGTTCGGCGGATTGCGCGGCTTTTTCGCCTGGCTCGAACGGCGCAAGTACAAGATGCACGTGCGCGTGTTCCTGAGTCGGTGGCGTAGCTATCGGCCTTGCCCGGCGTGCGGTGGCGCGCGGCTGCGGCCCGAGGCCTTGGCGGTGCGCATCGGCGGCAAGAATATCGCCGAGATCTGCGCGATGCCGGTCGACGAAGCCGAGCCGTTTGTTCGGCAGTTGCCCCTTTCCGATTGGGAGCGCGCGGTCGGCCGCACGATGCTCGAGCAGGTGCAGGCCCGGCTCGTTTTTCTATGCACCGTGGGGCTCGGTTATCTGACGCTCGACCGCACGCTGCGCACGCTCTCGGGCGGAGAGTCGCAGCGCGTGGCCCTGACCTCGGCCCTGGGCTCGAACCTGGTCAACATGCTGTACGTGCTCGACGAACCTTCGGTCGGGCTGCACATGCAAGACACGGCGCGGCTGGTGAAGGCCATCACAGGGCTTCGCGATCGCGGTAACACCGTGATTGTCGTCGAGCACGAAGAGGAAATGATCCGCGCCGCCGACATGGTGGTCGAGATCGGGCCAGCCGCCGGCGAGCGGGGCGGCCGCGTCGTCTTTCAGGGCACGCCGCGCGAGATGGAAGAGAGCACCACCAGCCTGACGGGCGACTACTTGTCTGGCCGGCGAATGTTTCACACGCCCGAGAAACGCCGTGCGCCGAATCACGGGTGGATCCGACTGGCTGGCGCGCGGGGCAACAACCTGCAAAACCTGTCGCTCGATTTTCCACTCGGCGTGTTGTGTGTCGTGACGGGCGTCAGCGGGGCGGGTAAAAGCACGCTGGTCGAAGACACGCTCTACCCGGCGCTATGCCGGCGGATGCGCAAGGAAGCCCCGGCTCCCGCCCCGTGCGATGATGTTTTCGGCGATGGGCAGATCAACGACGTGATCCTGGTCGATCAAAGCCCGATCGGGCGCTCGCCGCGTTCGAACCCCGTGACGTACATCAAGGCGTTCGACGAAATCCGCAACGTGTTCGCCGACACGCTCGAAGCGCGCACGCGCAACTACACGGCCAGCCATTTCAGCTTCAACGTCGAAGGGGGCCGCTGTGCGGCGTGCAACGGCGACGGCTACATCCAGATCGACATGCAATTCCTGGCCGACGTCTATATGAAGTGCGGTCAGTGCCACGGGCGGCGCTACCGGCAGGAAATCCTCGACGTTACCTATCGCGGCCGGAACATTGCCGACGTGTTGGAGATGACCGTCCGCGAGGCGTTCACGTTCTTTCGCGGCAGCCCCAAGGTGCAGACGGCCTTGAAAAAGCTGATCGACGTGGGGCTCGACTATCTGCGCCTGGGGCAGCCGGCCAACACGCTTTCCGGCGGCGAAGCGCAGCGGCTGAAGCTGGCCGGATATATGTCCTCGGCGCGGCGGTCGCGGACGTTGTTCATTCTCGACGAGCCGACGACCGGTTTGCACTTTTTCGATATCGTGCAACTGCTCGATTGCTTCGAGGCGCTGTTGGCCGTGGGGCATTCGCTAATCGTCGTCGAGCACAATCTGCAGGTGATGAAGGCGGCCGACTATATCATCGACTTGGGGCCGGGCGCGGCGGCCGAAGGAGGACGTGTTGTCGCGCAGGGGACGCCGGAATTCGTTTCGCGGAATCCGCAGTCGATCACCGGCCGTTACCTGGCCCAGGCGCTAGCTAAGGACCGCAAAGGGAAATCGGCATGAGGCTTTGGCGCGATCGCCTGCCGCAACGGGCCGCCGACGCGCAAGCGAGTTACTTCGGCACATCGGCCGCTGGCGCCTCGTCAGCGGGTCTCTTGTCGTCATTGCCTGACGGAGACCGAGCCGCGCCGCCCTCCTCGGCGGGGCTCGCCGTGGACGGTTCTTGCGTACCGGTGGCTTTCGCGGCCGGTCCATCAGGAAATTCCGTGACGATTTCGCCCAGGTCCGAGCGACGAACGCCGCAACCGGCGCTACAGACCACGGCCAGCAAGATCGTTATGCCGGCAAATTGGCGGAAATTTGTCGCGCGAGAATTTCCGACGCGCGGCGACGAATTCACCGTCGCACGCTCGCCGCGGGTCAATGTTGCCTGGAACATGAAAGCCCTTTGTACTACTAGCATTATCGTTCGCCAGACGTGTCTTTTCAGGCTGGCAAAAGCATGATAGCCTATGGAGAACTTAAGCGGAAATTCCGGCGTGGCACGGTGCAAGCGCTGCCGCGCCTTGTGCCCCGACGCATGCACGGTCGGGCCTTAAATTGCCGCTATCAAGCGTGGACGCGCGTCCTTGGCTGCTCAGCCCGCCGTCCGGCGTATCAGGGAAATCGTTAGACCGGAGAACTCGCATGGCCAAGCCGCATCGTCAACTGAAGAAAGCCAATCACGGCGCACGTCCTGCCAACAGCAAAGCCCGCAAGGCCAAGCGCAAGCACATCAAAACGTAGTTTCGTTGGCCAGCGGCGTTTGAGTTCGTGCGGCCAGGGCGCGCTACCGGCGCGGCCCTCCTCTTTCCAAGACAATTGTGTTCGGCCGTCGCATTCGCGGATGAATGCGACTCGTCATGTCGACCGCATCGGGGCGCCTGAGGGTGCCAGGAGCGAAACGGTGCATGACCAGCGGTCTTCGAATGTCTGGGGTGGGAGCATGTCGACGAAGGACTTGATTCTTGACTTCTCGGCGTACGATTTGAGCCGTTGCCTGGCGGATATCGAAGAGATCCGCCGCTGGAATCCGCAACGGTTCGAGATGGAGCAGCTCACGGCCATCGTTTACGAGGACGTCGAGCGAAAGATCTGCGTCGGGTATCGCGATTACGGCGAGCATGAATTCTGGATTCGCGGGCATATGCCGGGAAGGCCCGTGCTGCCGGGGATCTTGATGTGCGAGGCCGCTGCGCAACTGTGCTGCTACTTCGCCACCAAGCACAATCTCATGGGGCGCGAGATCCTGGGCTTCGGCGGCCTGGACGAAGTGCGCTTTCGCGACATGGTGGTGCCGGGCGACCGGCTGGTGATCGTGGCCGAGTTGAAGAAGATTCGCCGCGGAGCCATGCTGGTGTCGCGGTTCCAGGGTTTCGTGCGCCAGTCGATGGTGTGCGAAGGAGAGATTCGCGGCGTCCCCTTGCCCATGGACCGCCTGGCCGAAATCGCGCGGTTCTCTCAGCAAAAGGGCTCCGGTTGACGCGCGTCGCCGCGCGTGTGCAAGAGCAGCGACAATGCTTTTTCCCTTTCGTGACGATGTGCCGGCGCGACGCGTGCCGATCGTCACGTATCTCATCATTGTCGTGAACGTCGTGACGCTCATCTGGCTGTCGCGGCAGCCGCTGATCGTGCAGAACGTGATCGCCTACGAACACGGCTTCATCCCGCTGCGCGTGGCGCAGATCAATGTGCCGCAGGCCATTCCCGTGCGGATCGACGTGCCGCCGCGGCCCGGTTTTCCGCCACAGGTGGTGCAGGTCATCCTGTCGCCCGAGCGCGCGGATATCTATCTGTCGTTCATCACCGCCATGTTCCTGCACGGCGGCTGGCTGCACATGATCGGCAACATGTGGTTCTTATGGATATTCGGGGACAATGTCGAGGACCGTCTGGGCCATTTCGGCTTTTTGATGCTGTACCTGGTCGGCGGCATCCTGGCCAGTCTGTGTCATTGGTATATGCAGCCCGACAGCAGTATGCCCGTGATCGGCGCGAGCGGCGCCGTGGCTGCCGTGCTGGGAGCGTACGTCATCACCTGGCCGTTTGCGCGGGTGCATTCACTGTTGTTTCTCGTGATCTTCTTTACCGTGATCGAGCTGCCGGCGCTCGTGGTGCTGGGCGTCTGGTTCCTCGAGCAGTTGTGGGCCGCGCGGATGGTGCAGAATAAGCTCGCCGCGGCCAATGTCGCCTGGTGGGCCCACGTGGGCGGGTTCATCGCCGGCATGGTGCTGATGCAAATGTTAAGCTTCGGCATGCCCGATGAGCCGCCGCGCGAAGAGTATCCATTCGACACCGCCGAAGATCAGCATCCCGCTCTTTGATCGGCTGTGCTGTGCCTGGAAATACCTGACGAGGACCATGGGACGCCGCGCGTTACGAAAAATTGATCCCGCGCTTGAGTACGCGGATTGGCTGTGGACGGTCGAAGAGCTGCCAAACCCGTGGGATGACGCCGCGGTGTTCGCGCAGGCAGCTCCCTTGGAGGTCGAGCTGGGGAGCGGCAAGGGGCTGTTCCTGGCGGGCGCCGCGCAGCAGCATCCGGGGCGCAACTTCCTGGGCATTGAGCTCGCGCAAAAGTACGCGTCGTTTGCCGCGGCCCGTTTGGCCCGCGCGGGGCTCGCCAACGCGCGCATGGTGCAGGGGGATGGGCTGCGCGTGTTCCGCGAAATTCTGCCGAGCGAAACGCTGGCCGCCGTACACGTCTATTTTCCCGACCCCTGGTGGAAGGCGCGGCACAAGAAGCGGCGCGTGATGAACGAATCGTTCTTGCGCGACGCCGAGCGCACACTGCGCGCGGGCGGTAGCCTGCACTTCTGGACCGACGTGGAAGAATACTTTCACGCGGGGCTGGAAGCGGTGCGCGAATTTACGAGCCTCGATGGGCCGCTGGCCGTGCCCGAGCGCCCAGCCGCACACGATCTCGATTACCGCACCCATTTCGAACGCCGTACCCGGCTGCACGGACAGGAAGTCTATCGGGCGGAGTTTCGCAAGCGATGATTGCGGAGTGATGAGTGATGAACGGAAGAGGGCACGGGCGATGTCGGACGGCCCCGTGACGCGAAGAGCATTCGGCTCATCACTTAGCACTCATCGTTCATTACTTTGTCGGGCTTACGTCGCCCCTTCGGGGCTTTCGGAGCGCTCTTTGTGCCGCTAACCGTGGGTTGACACCCACGGCTACACGATGGCGCCCTGCGGGGCTTTTGGCTGACGCGCGCTTTAGGCGTCTTCGCTCTTGTTCGTCATTCTGCGTTCATCATTTTGCATTTGACCGAAGCTGGAGGTGAACCATTCACACCAGCCCGAAGCGCCAGCGAGGGTCTTTTACGCGCGATCAAGAACCCTCGCTGGCGCTTCGGGCTGGTGTACCTCCCTTCGTTTATCGCTCAGCACTCATCACTTCGCGCTTCGGCATGTTTATTCGGCTACGCCGAAAAAGCATGGCACGGCACGGTGTGGTGCGTTAGCGCAAATCGCGCACACCCAGCTTCAGCCAAGTGGCCGGGAGCGGGGCTACGAGTTCGATGCGCTCGTCGCGCGTGGGATGCATAAACGTCAGGCGGCGGCTGTGTAGGGCTATGCTGTCGGCGAATGGTTGCTGGCTGCCGTACTTTCGATCGCCGAGGATCGGCCAGCCGCGGCCGGATAGTTGCAGGCGAATTTGGTGCTTCCGCCCGGTTTCCAGTTCCACTTCCAAGAGTGTGCCGGCCGCGAGGCTTGTGATGCGGCGATACGTGAGCCGGGCCTCTTGGGCGCCGGGCTGATCGGCGCGGGTGCGGTGCATGCGGCGATGGCGCTCGTCAGCGCGGACAAAATCGATGAGCCGATCGGCCGGTGGAGCGACGTCTCCCGTCACCAGCGCCCAATAGAGCTTCTCGACCGCGCGAGTACGAAATTGCTCGGTCAAGCGGGCCGCGGCTTTCGAAGTGCGGGCAAACAACAGCACGCCGGAGACCGGCGCGTCGAGCCGGCTCATGGCGCCCAAATAGACGTTGCCGGGCTTCTGATAGCGCTGCTTGATGTAATCCTTCGCGCGCGTGAGCAGGCTTTCGCGATCGGCCGTCACGCCCATCGTGGGCAAGCCGGCCGGCTTATTGAGCGCCAACAGATGGTTGTCTTCGTACAGAACTTCCAAGGCAGCAGATGACATGGCGACGGGCGCAATTCGCGCAGACCTGAAGGGAAACGGGCTAACGCGGCGTCGTCGACAGGGGGCCGAACGAGCGGCCACCGCTGGTGCCGTCGCCGCGGGCCAGCGATGATTTGATCGCGCGGATCACGGCAAAGTTCAAGAACTTCACCAGGTAATACAGGAACACGAGCACGCCAAACGCGATCAACACGACGTACCACGGCATGGCGCTCATGAAGTCTTCGGCGGTCTGCGTCCCCAGCCGCAACGGATCGCGCAGGATGTCCCAACTGTTGAAACGCCGATAACGTCCGAGATACAGCCCGATGGCGACGGCGAAGTTCAGCACCAGTTCGGCCGGCACGACCCATTTGGCGCGCCCCAGCGAGCGCAAATACGCCCCCACCCGGCACAGCGAAAGCACATGGCATTCAAACCCGGCGATCATGAAAGCCGCATATTGCGGCACCAGCACCAGGGCGATTGTCCATACCGGGACGTAGGGCTGCTGGCGCACGCGGCGCACCAGTTGAATCACGTCGGTCAGGACGTAAGCCGCATTGGGCAGGAAGAGAATAAACGCGGCCACGCCCAACCAACCGAGTGGCCCAAGTCGGCTGCCGCGACGAAAGAGCAGACCGGCGAGCACCAGCGGAATGAACGCCAAGGACAGATTCCACCCCATGCCCGACAGCGACACAAAATTGTAAGCTACCGGCATTGCCTTGATTCCTCGTGCCCCTGTTCCGTCTCTGTTCGGCCTCTAGTTCACCGCGAACGCGTTCCGGCGGCCGGTTTTATTGCCCGCGCGCCGGATAGTTACAACATTATCCGAAAGTACCGATGAGTGCTCAACATTCCGGCGGCTCTCCGCGCGCCGCGTCGATCCCGGCAAAGCTGATCCTGGCCAGCGGTTCGCCGCGGCGCAAGCAATTGCTGACGGCGGCGGGCTATAAATTCGAGATCGTGGTGCCCAGCGAATCGGCCGAGTGCGGCGTGTGCAGCGGGGAAACGCCCCCCGAGCTGGTCGCGCGGCTGGCGTATCAAAAGGCGGCCGACGTTTCGACGCGCGTCGGCCCGTCGGTGATCATCGCCTGCGACACGATCTGCGAATGCCAGGGGCAATTGCTCGGCAAGCCGCGCGACGAAGACGATGCGCGGCGCATGCTGAACATGCTTTCCAATCGCCGGCATCGCGTCTACAGCGGCTTGTGTATTTGGCACGTGCCGGCCGGTGAGCCGAACGTGCGCGTCGACGAGACGACGTTGCGCATGGACCTGCTTTCCCAGCAGCAGATCGACGACATCGTGGCCAGCGGCGCCTGGGAAGGAAAGGCGGGCGCCTTTGGCTATCAGGACGGGCTAGATTGGGTCCACGTCGAACGAGGGAGCGAAACGAACGTCGTCGGGCTGCCGATGGAATTGCTCGCCGAGATGCTGAGCGCGCTCGAAGCGTCTTAGCCAAGCCGCTGCTTCAAGGCCTTGGACCCATGCCGGCGCGATGCCACTGGCAGCTTGTCGACCGTGAGGCCGGGACGTCCTGGTGTGACTTCCGGGGTCGCAGACGCCGGCCACAGACTTTGCAACTCGGTAGACCGCCGAATGCCCTTGCCTACTGGCCGGGGCTCGACAAAGATGACACGGCCCGGTTTGCCTCGACCTGTCAAGATTCCTCGCTTTCGAGATCGATAGCCGCTCGATGTTCCGCCCCAGCACGCCGCGCCCTGTCGCCCAGCGCGTTCAGTACTTCACCGAGTCTGTGATTCGCGAGATGACGCGGCTGGCTGTGCGTGCCGGCGCGATCAACCTGGGGCAGGGGATGCCCGACTTCGATCCGCCGCAGGAAGTCAAAGACGCCGCCTGCCGCGCGATTCACGACGGCTATAACCAGTATTCGATCACCTGGGGCGTGCCGGCCCTACGGCAGGCGATCGCCGCGAAGGCCCGGGCGTTCAACGGCATCGAGTGCGACGCCGATACGCACATCACGGTCTGTTGCGGCGCGACCGAGTGCATGATGGCGACGATGCTGGCCTTGATCGACCAGGGGGACGAGGTCGTCATCTTTCAGCCGTTCTACGAGAACTACGGGCCCGATGCGCAATTGACCGGCGCCCGGCCGGTGTGGGTGCCGCTGCGTCCGCCGGACTGGCGCTTCGATCCGGACGAGTTGCGCGCGGCGTTTTCGCCGCGCACCAAGGCCGTGATCGTCAACACGCCCAACAACCCGACAGGCCGCGTCTTCACGCGCGAGGAGCTGTCGCAGATTGCCGCCTTATGCCAGGAGTTCAACGCGTTCGCACTGTCGGACGAAATCTACGAATACATCCGCTATGGCGACGTGCCGCACACCAGCATCGCCACGCTGCCGGGCATGGCCGAGCGCACGGTCACGATCAGCGGCTTATCGAAAACGTTCAGCATGACCGGCTGGCGGCTTGGATATTGCATCGCTCCGCCGGCCATCACCGATGGAATACGCAAGGCGCACGATTTTCTCACCGTGGGCGCGCCGCATCCGTTACAAGTGGCTGGCGCTGCGGCGCTGGCCCTGCCGCAGTCGTACTACGATTCGCTGCGCGATCATTACGCACGCGGGCGGGACATACTACTAGGCTACTTGCGGCAAGCCGGCTTTGAGTTTCAAGCCCCCGAAGGGGCGTACTACGTGATGACTGATATCGCCTCCTTCGCGACCGGCTGGGACGATACGCAATTCGTGCGTTGGATGATCGAAAACGTGGGGGTCTCGGCCGTGCCCGGCAGCAGTTTTTACTCCCCGCGCGAGCGCGGAGCGAACAAGGTACGGTTCATGTTCGCCAAGCGCGACGAGACATTGCACGCCGCCGGCGAGCGGCTCTTGAAACTGCGCGAGCGGCTGCCGCGATAAGCGGAAAACAGTAAGAAGCAATGCGCACCCATCAATCCATGATTAGACTGACAGCAACAGAGCGAATATACGATTCAAGGCCAGAATGGGCCGAGTATCCGCGTCTGACCTGGAACATTCAAAATAAGGGATCAAGTCATGCGATTTGAGTTCTGCATTCTCAACGCGGGCGCAACCATTCCGTAGCCTCGCGCGGTGTGTAGACTCATCGACCGGGTTGGCTTAGTCGGCCAAAGACAACCGCTCGACGCAACCATTA
This sequence comes from Pirellulales bacterium, assembly GCA_035546535.1. Taxonomy (NCBI): domain Bacteria; kingdom Pseudomonadati; phylum Planctomycetota; class Planctomycetia; order Pirellulales; species Pirellulales bacterium. The sequence goes on from DASZWQ010000047.1 coordinate 17,467, forward strand.
CCCATCGGTGGTGGACCACGAATGCCAGAAGGTAATGAATGGTTAGAGCCGCGAACGCTCGTGTCCATCGGGTCGCTTTTGGTGGGCCTGATGGGCTTGTTGTTCGGCTTGTGGAACCGCCGTGAGTCTCGATTGACCGCGCTGAGCAAGATACTTGAGCCTTTGGTTCGCTCTGTGCAAGCGCTAAACGATGCAAACAATGCACGAAGGACTCGCGAGCAATTAATTGCCTCTTTTACCGGTCAACCAGCACCCGACGCAGTTGAGCACGCGAAGATGCTCATGGAAACGTATACCAACGCCATCACTACATCGCGAAGCGAATTTCAGAATGCAGAAGCTGGCCTAGCGTCTACTTCTTTTCGATTTCCCGACCGCGTCTCCCAGTTAGTCAAAACCGCAATATTGTGCGTGTCGGAGTTTGGCCGTTTAGTAAATGAAGGACTCTGTGACAAAGCAGAGTTACAACTTGCAAAATTTCGTGACGATTACCGCCAGATTCAGAAATACGCTCGCGGATGGCGGCTCGCCGATCCGCTCGAATGGGTGCGCGGTTATTTTCGGCGATCACGTACGCCTGCGGTAGACGAGGGACCGTACGAGCTATCCGAAAAGGAAATGGGAGAGATTATGGAGTTGGTCCAAAAGCGGGCCACAACGCAAGCCGACAACACGTTCGTCGTCCATCCACCTCAAAAGTTACTTGATGACCCCGCAATCGCGAAATCGGAAAAGGTGATTGAAGAACTTGACGATTCCGCCTTTCTTGTTGTCTTTCAAGACGGAACGACCAAATTACTGTCGTTGGTTGAACTTCTCGTGTTTTTGTACAACCTTATCGTGCTGAGAAATCAGCACGCCGAAATAAGCCGAATGGTGCGAGCCACTGGCCCAAGCGCCAGCGTAAATGTCAAAGTGAAATTCGCTTTCTCAATCACGGACATAATGCGCCCGGAAATGGCCAAGGCGCTCCTCGCCAAGGTCGAATTCTCGAAGATAGCGAGCGACGGCCCCGCAGCGGACGGTGAAGCAGGTGCTAGGGCCAGCGGCTCTTGAAACTGCGCGAGCGACTGCCGCGATAAGCGGAAAACGCCGCTCTTTCGTCCCTCGATTCCCCCCTGAACGCCCCGCGGCGCGACGTATAATACGAAAGCCCGGCGCCTCGACCCGAGCTACCCTTGCCACGCGAATATTCGATGCAACCCGAAGAGATACCGTTCGACAGCCACAGCCTGGCTTTCGTCGAAAGCCTGTACGGCGACTACGTGCGCGACCCGGCCAGCGTCAGCGACGACTGGCGTCGGTTCTTTGCCTCGCTGGCGGGGCGCGACGGACGTTTTTTGCGCGAGCCGCAACTGGGACCGACGTTCACGCCGCAGAGTTTGTTTCATAGCGCCGGCACAAACGGCGCCGCCACCAACGGCGCCGCGGCGACCGTGGGCATGGGTTCGGGCGTGCTGCAAGAGCGCGTCGACCAATTGATCCGCGCCTATCGTGTGCGCGGCCATCGCCTGGCGCGCGTCAACCCGCTGGGCGAACCAACAGGGCCTTTGCCCGAACTCGACCTGGAATTCTACGGCCTCGGTCCGGCCGATCTCGATCGCACGTTCTCGACGCGCTCGCTGGGCGGGGCCGACGAAGGAACGCTGCGCGATTTGCTCAAGCGGCTGCGCAACACCTACTGCCGGTTCATCGGCGTGCAGTTCATGCACATCGACGATCTGACCGTCCGCGGCTGGCTGCAAGAACGCGTCGAAAGCACCGAAAACCGGCTGCAACTCAGCCGGGCCGAGCAGCTTCGCATTCTCACCTGCCTGACCGACGCCGTGCTGTTCGAAGAGTTCATTCAAAAGCGCTACCTCGGTGCGAAAAGCTTTTCGCTCGAAGGTTCCGAGAGCTTGATTCCGCTGTTGGACCTGGCGCTCGAGAAGGCCGGCCGGCAGAGGATCAATGAAATCGTCATCGCTATGGCCCATCGCGGCCGTTTGAACGTGCTGGCGAACATCATCGGCAAAAGCCCGCAACAGATCTTCCACGAGTTCGAGGATATCGAGCCCGCCATGCATCGCGGCCGTGGCGACGTGAAGTATCACCTGGGCTACAGCTCGCAGCACGTCACGACCGACGGCCACGAAATTCACCTGTCGCTGTGCTTCAACCCCAGCCACTTGGAATTCGTCAACCCCGTGGCCTCGGGCCGGATGCGCGCCAAGCAGGATCGCGAGGGGGACACCGAGCGTGCGCATGGCCTGGTGTTGATGATTCACGGCGACGCGGCCTTCGCCGGCGAAGGCGTTATTCAAGAGACGCTGAACCTCAGCCAGTTGCCCTCGTACACGACGGGCGGCGCGCTGCACGTCGTGGTGAATAATCAACTCGGTTTCACGACGCCGCCCGAGCAAGCCCGCTCGAGCACTTACGCCACCGACGTGGCCAAGATGCTGCAGATCCCGATCTTTCACGTCAACGGCGAAGATCCGGAAAGCGTCGCCCAGGTGGTGAACCTGGCGATGGATTTCCGCGAGCGATTTCGCCGTGACGTCGTGCTCGATATGTATTGCTACCGGCGACGTGGGCACAACGAAGGGGACGAGCCCTCGTTCACGCAGCCCTTGATGTACAAACAGATCGAAGAGCAGCCGACCGTTCGCGAGAGCTACCTCGACCGCCTGTTGCTGTTGGGGGAAATCACGGTCGACGAGGCCGACAAGATCGCCGACGAAAGCCGGGCCCGGCTCGAAGCCGGCTTCTCGGCCGCGCGCAGCCGCGGCTACGCACCGCCGCCGGAAGTTCCGTCGGGCGTGTGGGAGGGCTTTACCGGCGGGCGCGAGGCGAACATCGACGAAATCGACTCGGGCGCCGCGCACGATCGGCTGGTCGAACTGCTGGGCGCATTGACGAAGGTGCCCGAGGGCTTTCACGTTCACCCGAAAATCGAACGTCTGCTGTCCCAGCGCGCGGCGATGGCTACGGGTGAACGGCCGCTCGACTGGTCGACGGCCGAGGCCCTGGCGTTTGCCACCCTGGCTACCGACGGCGTGCCGGTGCGACTGAGCGGACAGGATTGCGAGCGCGGCACGTTCAGCCAGCGGCACGCCGTGCTGCACGATTTTGAAAACGGCGCCCACTACACGCCGCTATTGAATCTCAGCCCGACACAGGCCACGGTCGAGATCGTGAACAGTCCGCTTTCCGAGGTTGGCGTGCTGGGGTTTGAGTACGGCTATTCGCTCGATCGCCCCTCGACACTCGTGATGTGGGAAGCGCAATACGGCGACTTCGTCAATGTCGCGCAAGTGATCATCGACCAGTTCATCGTTACGGCCGAGGACAAGTGGCGCCGCCTGAGCGGCCTGACGCTGCTCTTGCCGCACGGACTGGAAGGGGCCGGGCCCGAGCATTCCAGCGCCCGGCTCGAGCGATTCCTGACCCTGGCCGCCGAAGACAATATGCAAATCGCGCAGCCGTCGACGCCGGCGCAATATTTTCACTTGCTGCGTCGGCAGGCGCTGCGCCGCTGGCGAAAGCCGCTGGTCGTGATGACGCCCAAGAGCTTGTTGCGGCACGCGGCCGCGGTGTCGCCACTCGACGCGCTAACGACCGGAACCTACCAGCGCGTGATCGCCGACGAAGTGGTGCCCAACGGCGCCGAAGTGCGCCGCGTGTTGATGTGCTCGGGCAAGGTGTATTACGAACTGGCGCACAAGCGCACCGAGCTTGCCCGGCAGGACGTCGCCATCATTCGCATCGAGCAGTTCTATCCTTTCCCCTACAAGCAACTACGGGCCGCACTGGCCACCTACCGCGACGGTACGCCGGTGGTGTGGATCCAGGAAGAGCCTGAAAACATGGGGGCCTGGAGCTTCTTGCGCATGCAATTCGGCGACCGGCTGTTCGAGCGGCTACCGCTGTCGGGCATTTATCGCCGCGCAAGCGCGAGCCCCGCGACCGGCTCGGCCAGCAGCCATCGCCTGGAGCAGGACGAGCTGATCGCCGCGGCCTTTGGCGGCACCTGAAAGATCAAAAACTCGATCGACGCGTAGCCAACGCGATCGAATACCAACAAGAACTTTGAGCGAAGTGGACCGAAAAGAGGCGAGCCATGCCCTTGGAATTGAAAGTGCCATCGGTCGGTGAATCGATCACCGAAGTGCAGATCGGCGCTTGGTTGAAGCGCGTCGGCGATCCGGTGCGCAAGGATGAGTCGCTGGTCGAGATCGAAAGCGACAAGGCCACGGCCGAGCTGCCGGCCCCGATCGACGGTGTGCTCACGCAAATCGTGAAAAAACGCGGCGAGATGGCGCAAGTCGGCGAAACGATCGCCTACATGGAGGAAAACGGCGCGGCGGGTGCCAGCGGCAAGGCGGACGCAGCAAAGGGAACGGCAGAGAAAGCAACCGCTCCCGGCGCCAAGGTACCGGCGCCCCCTGCCAAAGTCGAAGCGCCCGAGCAGCCCGCCCCGCAGCCGGTCGTCACGGCCCAAATGCAGGCTCCCGCCAGGCCAGCAGCACCGGTTGCTGCGGTAACGAAGCCCGTTCCGGCGGCGCCGGTAGCACCGGTTGCTGCGGCTCCCCCCACACCTAAGGCAGCGCCTCCCGTGGCGAAGACAACCCCACCAGCGCCGGTCGCATCGCCGCAGCACGCGACTCCTGCCTCCGTGCCCGCTACGCGCAAGATGCATCCGACGACGCGCCCCAAGCGGGTTGATGGCGAGATCACGATCGAGCCCGCCGCCGCGCCCCTCGGCGAGGATGAAGAGGTCGTGCCGATGAGCCTGCTGCGGCAGCGCATCGCCGAGCGGCTGGTCGAGGCACAGCAGACGCAGGCGCTGCTGACGACGTTCAATGAAATCGACATGTCATCGGTGATGGCACTTCGCACCGAAAATCGCGAGCTATTTCAAGAGACGTACGGCGCGAAGCTCGGCTTCATGTCGTTCTTCGTCAAAGCCGTGGTACACGCCCTGAAGCACGTGCCGGTCGTCAATGCCGAGATTCGCGGCACCGACGTCATTTACCGCAACCACTACGATATCGGGATCGCGGTCGGCGGCGGTAAGGGGCTGGTCGTGCCCGTGCTCCGGCATGCCGAGCGGCTGAGCTTCGCCGAGATCGAGCGGGCCATCAGCGACTTCGGCGCGAGGGCGCAGAAGAATCAACTGAAGGTCGAAGAGCTGCAAGGCGGCACATTCACCATTTCCAACGGCGGCGTGTACGGTTCGCTCCTGTCGACGCCGATCGTCAATCCGCCGCAGAGTGGCATCCTCGGCTTGCACGCGATCCAGGAACGCCCGGTCGCCCGCGCAGGCCAGGTCGTCATCCGGCCGATGATGTACGTGGCGCTGACCTATGACCATCGCCTGGTCGACGGCCGCGACGCCGTGACGTTTTTGAAGATGATCAAGGAAATGGTGGAAGAGCCGGCCCGGATGCTGTTGGAAATCTGAGAGAATGCAGAATGCAATATGATGAATGATAACCAGCTCGGGGTGCCACTGGTGGCTCGCCCACCAGTGCCGAACTGGTAGACGCGGCTGGCGCATCACTTCGGCAACTGTTCCAGCCAGGGCCCGACGCGGAGCGGGTCGCTCGGGTCGAAGCGGAGTAGCCGCTGACCCACTTCACGGGCTCGGGCCGGTTCGCCGATTTCGAGCAGGCACAAGGCCAGCCCCTTGGCCGCCGTGAGAAAGCTGCGATTGCCAGGCAGCCGGAAGGGGAGCGCGCCGGCCCAGGCCTCGCTCGGCAAGGCCTTCAGCCCAATGTCGTACGCATAGCCGAAATGAGCGCGGGCCAGACGCGTGTCGCCATCGGTCAACGCCAACTCGCCCAGCAGTTGATGCGCCTCAATGAAATCGGCGCAGCCCGAGAGGAGCCAGCGCAGCTCGTCGACGGCGATTTCCGACTCGCCGCCATCGATCATCTGGTGGACTTCTTCCAGGTCGTCCGCCCGTTCCCGGGCACATGCCGGATGCACGAGTTCGAATTCGTATCGACGTTCCGTCCGACGCAATTTGACCGACGACGCGCGCTCGCCCGACGGGCCTTCGGTCGCGTGCGGACCGGTGCGCGGTTTCTTGGTGGTACGACGTTTCGCGGACAAGGATTCTTCCTGCAGGCGATGCCGCCGGTCGTTGAGCGGCGGATAGTTCGACGCGTTTGACGAGTCACGATTATACTGTCCCGCGGATTCTTCACACGCGGCCCCGAGGGCTGCGTCCTTTACTTCGTCGGGAATGGATGCCAATGCCTCCCGTTGTAAATTCCAAGCGGCGTTTGCCAGCCCACCGCCTAAAGACCGCACCGGCACCCTCCGCCGCGTCGACGGTTCCCACAACGACTCAGATTCATGCCGAAGCCGTGGCTGCTCTGTCCGCGCCGCGCACGCGCGCTTCAATCGCCCGCCGCTTGTTGGCCTGGTACGCCGGAAATGCTCGTGATCTTCCCTGGCGGCGTTCGCGCGATCCGTACCGGGTGTGGATCAGCGAGATCATGCTGCAGCAAACCGTCGTGGCGGCGGTGGTGCCGTACTTCGAGCGATTTCTTGCCCGCTTCCCCACGGTCGCGGCGCTGGCCGACGCGCCTGAGGAAGACGTACTGCGGCTCTGGGAGGGCCTCGGCTATTACCGACGTGCCCGGCAGATGCACCGTGCGGCCGGCGTGATTTGCGACGAGCATGCCGGCCAATTCCCGCGCAATGCCGAAGCGGTGCGCGCGCTGCCGGGCATCGGCCGTTACACGGCCGGGGCGATTCTGTCGATTGCCTACGATCAGCCGCAGCCGATTCTCGAAGCCAACACGATCCGACTGCTGGCCCGGCTGACGGCTTTCGCCGGCGACACGCATTCCTCTGCCGGGCAACGAATATTGTGGGAAACGGCCGAACGGCTGCTACCGCGGCGCGACGTCGGACGTTTCAACCAGGCGCTCATGGAATTGGGCAGCCAGGTTTGCACGCCGCGCGCGCCGCGCTGCGACGTGTGCCCGCTCGCCGCGCTCTGCCCGACGCGCCGCTGGCAACTGGCCGACCGCATTCCGGCCGCGCGACCGCGTCCGCAGGTCGAGATGGTGCGCGAGGCGGCTGTCGTCGTGCGGCGCGGCGAAAAAGTCCTTATCGTCCGCCGTCGGCCGGGCGAGCGTTGGGCCGGGTTGTGGGATTTTCCTCGCTTTCCGCTGACGCCCGCGGACGAGATACCCGCCGAGCGCCAACTGATCGCCGGGGTGAGCAAGTGTGTCGGTGTTAAGATAAAACCAGGCGCGCTATTGACCACGATCCGCCATAGCGTGACGCGTTTTCGTATTTCGCTGGAATGTTATAACGCGGTCTACGCGGGCGAAACCGGCCGTGCCGCCGGGAAGCCGGAATCGCGCTGGGTGCATGCCGCGGAGCTTGCCGATTTTCCGCTCAGCACGTCGGCGCGAAAGTTGGCACGGCTGTTAGCGAAATCGTGACACACTCAGGCGGCATTCATTCAGGCGCAAGCGGGGCTCAGTGACGCGATGTCGAAATACCACGACGACCGCACCGCCGCCTCGGACGCCGTAGGGATCAGCCTTTCGGACGAGCGGCTATGTGGCCTCGAGCCCAAGCTTTACGGCTGGCGATCGATTTTCTGTCGCATTTTGATCCACGGTCGGCCCTACAATGCCCGGCAAGCGCGCCAATTACTCGCCGAGCATGTTCGCGGCGGCGACAGCCGCGCGGCAATGGTCGTCCGGCGCAATCCATTACTCGTCGCCGCTTATACCGACGAGCAAGACTGTGTCGTGCTGCTCGAATTCCCACGTTGGCTGGCCGACGAACACCGCCTGGACGAAGGAAGCAAGCTGCTGACCATCAATACTTATGTGCACGGCGGGACGCCCGCCGCGGATCTCGTGCTCGGACCAAACTCGCTCGGCCGGTGGACGAACTTTTATCCCGTCATCGCGCAATTCGTATCGGACGATCGGCCGCGCATCGAGAACCGTATGCGCGCGATCACGACCGCCGAATGGGACCGCACCGTCACGTTCGCCCAGGCGCTGATATCGCAGCCGACGTTTTCGGTGCGCGATGGTCATCCCACGAACAGCTTCAGGCCAGGCAAGGTCGTTCCACGGGATTACGCGGGGTGAGGTGAAATGTGACGGACGTTCACCTCGTTTTCATGACCGATCAGTTCAACTGCTCGCAGCCGCAGCCGCACTACATCAACGACTGTTGTTACGGTGATGATTTGGCGGACTGGTTGGCTGAAAAGCTACGCTCGCGTGGGTACCGCGTCGAAAAGCCGGGGCAAGAGGATTGGGGTTGGTACTTGTACGCGTGGTCCGCAGCGGCGGCCTACTTTGTTGCGATCGGTGTCACGCCCGGCGACGAGAACTGTCCCTCGTTCGCGGGCGCGGTGAAGGCGACGAACCGCTCGCGACATCGGAATCTGGGTGAGTGGCGCATCATTGTGCAGAAACGCCGGACGCTGTGGCAGAAACTGATGGGCATGAATCGGATTGCGAGCAACGACGACTTCGTCCAGGCAATCCGGCAAATCCTAGCGTCTGAACTCGGTGTGCAAATAGGCGCTTCGGACAGAGCATTGCCCTGACAGAGGCTTCACGGCTGGCCCATCCGCGCTGCCCCGACGGCATGATCTTTCCCGAACCAGACCGTTGAGTCTGGCCCGGCCCGCCGGGTAAACTAGGGACTATCCGCCGGTGGCCGGGCCGCACCCCGGCCGCTGCCCGCGCGGACCAAGCCCCGATTTCACTCCGTGAATTTCCCACCTGTCCGGAGTCGTGAGGTTACGAACCGCATGCTGTTGCGAATTCTATTGGTCGCGATTCTCTTTACTCTCTGGCTGCCTACCGCTGTAGTGATTGCCGACGAGCCGCAGGCGACCTCGCCGGCGCGTCTGAGCTACAACCGCGACGTGCGGCCGATCCTGTCGAACAACTGCTTCAAATGTCACGGCCCGGACGCCCGCGAGCGGCAGGCCGAGCTGCGTTTGGACATTTCCGACGAGGCACGCAAACCGACCGCGACGGGCGCCCTGGCCATCGTGCCCGGCAAGCCGGACGAGAGCGAGCTGGTTGCGCGGGTCTTTGCCGCGGACGAGGCGGCCCGCATGCCGCCGCCGGCCAGTCACAAGGAACTCTCTGACCGCGAGCGAGAAACGCTGCGCCGCTGGGTCGCCGAAGGGGCCGAGTACGAGGCTCACTGGTCGTTCATCGCGCCAAAGCGCCCCGAGTTGCCGGCGGTGAAACTTTCGTCCTGGCCGCGGAACGCGATCGATCGGTTTGTTCTTGCGCGGCTTGAGCGCGAAGGGCTCACACCGTCGCCCGAGGCGGATCGGGCCACATTGTTGCGGCGCGTCACCCTGGACCTGACCGGCCTGCCGCCGACGCCGGTCGAGGTCGATGCGTTTCTGCTCGACAACAGCGCCGGGGCCTATGAAAAAGTGGTCGACCGTCTGCTGGCGTCGCCCCATTACGGCGAGCGGCTGGCACTCGATTGGCTCGACGCGGCTCGCTTTGCTGACACCAACGGCTATCACATCGACAACGGCCGCGACATGACCCGCTGGCGCGAGTGGGTGATCAATTCGTTCAATCGCAACTTGCCGTTCGATCAGTTCACCGTCGAGCAACTGGCGGGCGATCTGCTGGAAGGGGCCACGGTCGACCAGCGCATCGCCAGCGGCTTCAACCGCAACCACATGATCAACTTCGAAGGGGGGGCAATCCCCGAGGAATATCACACCGCCTACATCGTCGATCGGGTGAACACGACCGGCACCGTCTGGTTGGGCTTGTCGGTCGGTTGCAGCCAGTGCCACGATCACAAGTTCGATCCGATCACGCAAAAGGACTATTACCGGCTGTACGCGTTCTTTAACAATGTGCCGGAAAAGGGGCTCGATGGTCAGACCGGCAATTCGCCGCCATTTCTCAAGCTGCCCACCACGGAGCAGCAGCAAAAGCTCGACAGCCTGGCGGCCACGATCACCGACCTCGAACAACAAATCGCCGGGCCGAACGCCGAGGTCGACGCGGCGCAGGCCGCCTGGGAAACAAATCACACCGGGCGCGTGGCGCCGAGCTGGCACACGATCACGCCCCTGTCGATCGCGGCTGAAGGGGGCGCGACGTTCACGCGGCTTGACGATGGCTCGTACCTCGTCACCGGGCCGAATCCGGCCAACGATGTCTATACGATCGTCTTCGGCGGCACGACGCTGCCCGGCACCGGCCCGATCACGGCCCTGCGGCTGGAAGCTTTGCCAGACGACAGCCTGGCCGAGCGCGGGCCGGGACGCTCGGCCAATGGCAATGTTGTCCTCACGCAGGTGGCGGCCAGCGCGGATTTGGGCCAGGACATCGTGACCAGGGTCGAGCTGAAATCGGCCTGGGCCGACTTCAGCCAGAAGGATTTTGACGTCGCAGGCGCCATCGATGACAAGCCCGAGACCGGCTGGGCGCTGCATCCCGAGATGGGCAAACCACACACGGCCACGTTTGCACTTGCTCAGCCGCTGGAACTGCCGCAAGGCTCGAAGCTTACGGTGCAACTGCGCTTTCAGTCGCAATTCGCCCAGCACCAACTGGGCCGGTTGCGCTTGGCCGTGACCGACGCGGCCGATCCGCGCGAGCCATCGGCCCTGCCCGAGGCGGTCGCCAAGATTCTTGCCACGGCAGCCGGCGAGCGCAGCGACGCGCAGCGCGGCGAGCTGCGGACATATTATCGCGACAGCGTTTCGCCGCGCATTGCAGAACTGAAAGATCAACTGGCCGCGACCAAGAAAAGCCGCGAACAGTTGGACAAGAGCATCCCCACCTCGATGGTGATGCAGGAAATGGAAAAGCCGCGCGACACGTTCATGCTCGAGCGTGGTCAGTACGACAAGCGCGGCGAGCAGGTGTCGCCCGGTGTGCCGGCGGCATTGCCGCCACTGCCCGAGGGCGCTCCGGCGAATCGCCTGGGCCTGGCCCGCTGGCTGGTCGACGACGCGCATCCGCTCGTGCCGCGGGTGGCAGCGAACCGCTACTGGCAATTGTTCTTTGGCACGGGGCTGGTGAAGACGGCCGAAGATTTCGGCTCGCAGGGTGAGTTGCCCAGCCATCCCGAGTTGCTCGATTGGCTGGCGGTGCAACTGCGCGACGGGGGCGAAACAAGTGGTGCTTCGGCAAAACCGTGGGATGTGAAGGCGCTGTGCCGACTGATCGTTACCTCGGCCACGTACCGGCAAAGCTCGCATGCCCGGGCGGACCTGGCGGCCCGCGATCCCGACAATCGCCTGCTGGGCCGGGCGCCGCGCGGGCGGTTGATCGCCGAATTCATCCGCGACCAGGCCCTGGCCGTGAGCGGATTGTTGGACTCGCGCATCGGCGGGCCAAGCGTATCGCCCTATCAGCCGGCCGGCTTGTGGGAGGAACTGGCCTTCCGCGCCGACGGTAAGAACTGGACGGCGCAAACGTACACGCAAAGCCACGGCGCCGACCTGTATCGGCGCACGATGTACACGTTCTGGAAACGCACGTCGCCACCGCCGACGTTGATCACGTTCGATGCACCGGATCGCGAAACCTGCACGGTGCGCCGCGCCACGACGAACACGCCGCTCCAGGCGCTTGTTCTTTTGAACGACCCGACGTATGTCGAGGCGTCGCGTAAGCTGGCCGAGCGGGTGATGACCGAAGCGCCGCAATCGCCCGACGAGCGGATTGCGTTTGCCTTCCGGCTGGCCACCGCGCGCCGGCCCAGCGAAGCCGAAATCGGCGTGCTGCGCCGTGTTTACGAAGAGCAGTTGGCCGCGTACCGGGCACACCCCGAGGCGGCGCAAAAGCTGCTCGCCGTCGGCGAAGCGCCGCGCAACGACAAGCTCGACGCGGCGGAGCTCGCGGCCTGGACAATGGTGGCCAGCATGATTCTGAACCTGGATGAGACCGTGACCAAGAGTTGAGGCGGCACGTGACTTTCGTTAAATCAAACTTCGGCCATACGCGGCACTTGGCGCTTGCTTTTGCGCTCGCGCTAACTTGCGTTACACCGTCAAACGGCGATGAGCCAGCGCAGGATGCGAGTGCGAAGCGCGGCTCGTTCTCGGTACTGCTGATCGACAGCGACGGAAAGCCGGTCGAGGGGGCCGACGTCGGCTATCCGGCCTCGCTGGGAGAGACGGCGCGGGATGCGGCGAAGCGTGATGGCACGGAATGGGAATATGGGAATCACCAGCGTTCCAACGATACTGGTGTGGCGACATTTCCAGAGCTTCCTGAGCCGGCTTCCCCGTTTGCAATCGTGGCGCGGCATGAAAAGCGAAAGCTGATTGCGATCGCTTCTGTCGACTGGGGAAAGGTCGATGGGCCAGTGCGTATGACGCTCCTCCCCGAGCGCGAGGTGGTAGGCCGCTGGACCTGCGAAGAGCTAGCGGCCCTGGGGCGAGATTTAGAACACGAGGGACGGGCCGGTCTGGTCGAGATCGATTTTTTTGTCGGGAAGAGGTTTGCTATCGCCTTAGCCTTTGCCGATCCGGAGTTTCGGCTCGCGCTACCGCCCGGCGAATACAAGCTGAGCGCGAAGGCCGGCCTGACGCATTTCGTCGAAAAGACTTTCACGGTTACGTCGCAATCGGGTGTACAGCAACTCGCGACGTTCAATTTACCGGCCACGCGGGCGACATTACTTGAAGGTCACCCGGCGCCGGAAATTCCTGACGTCGTGGCATGGAAGAACGGGCCGGCCGTCAAATTGTCCGAGCTGCGCGGTCAGGTGGTTCTGCTCGAATTCTGGGGGTATTGGTGCGGGTCGTGTGTCTATCGCATGCCCGACCTATTCGCGGCGCATGACAAGTACCACGATTGCGGGCTGACGATCATCGGCGTGCATACGGACCTTGGCGTCGACGAAGAAGAGCCGGTCGACACGGTCGAGCGACTCGACGGGCGCCTGACTTCGACGCGTAAAGAACTGTGGAAGGGGCGCGACCTTCCTTTTCGAGTGGCACTGGTCCGCGGAGACAGTACGTCGTACGGCGAAGGGATCGACCATGAGGCGCGCAGCACGGCGGCGGCCGCGTACGGCATCGTCGGATATCCCAGTTGCGTGTTGATTGACCGCCGAGGAATCGTCGTAGCGCCGCATTGGGCGCCTAACGAAGCTGGGATCGCACTCTTGGAAAAAGTATTGGCGGAAGAATAGCGCGGCGCTTGTCGCTCGATTTGGCAAACACGCACGCCCCGGGAACCAACGCCGCGATTTCGCGCTGCAGCCGGAGGCAACAGGAATTTGGAAATGAGCAAGCAATCTCGTCGAGAACACGAACTACTACTCACGCGCCGGCACTTTTTCGGCCGCACGGCCACCGGCATCGGCACCGTAGCGCTTGCGTCGCTCTTGAATCCGGAACTATTCGCAGCGACCGCCGGCGACGGCGCAGGCGGCCTCGCCACGCACGGCGCGCTCTCCCCGCTGCATTTCGCGCCGCGGGCGAAGCGCGTTATTTTCCTGTTCATGTCCGGCGGACCGTCATCGATCGACCTTTTCAATTACCAGCCGAAGTTGCGCGATCATCACGGCCAAGAACTGCCCGACAGCGTACGCCAGGGGCAGCGCATCACCGGCATGACGTCGGGCCAGAAGTCGTTCCCGTGCGTGGCGCCCATGTTCAAGTTCGCACAGCACGGCCAATCGGGCACGTGGGTCAGCGAACTCTTGCCGCATACGGCCGAGATTGTCGATCACATCGCGGTGATCAACTCGCTCAACACCGAAGCCATCAATCACGATCCGGCCACGACCTACATTCAAACCGGCGCGCAGCAGCCGGGTCGGCCGAGCCTGGGCTCGTGGCTCAGCTACGGCCTGGGAAGCGAGAACCAGAACCTGCCCGGCTTCGTGGTAATGATCTCCCAAGGAAGCGGCAACAAGACTGATCAACCATTGTTTTCGCGCCTGTGGGGAAGCGGCTTCATTCCCAGCCAGCACCAGGGGGTGCGGTTCCGCTCGGGCGATGACCCGGTGCTGTACCTGTCGAACCCGCCGGGCGTCGACGCCGCATCGCGCCGCCGCATGCTGGACGGCGTCGGCGAACTGAACAAGATGGCGGCGCAGTCGTTCGGCGATCCCGAGATCAACACCCGCATCGCGCAGTACGAAATGGCGTTCCGCATGCAGTCGAGCGTGCCGGAGCTTACGGACTTCAGCGACGAGCCGCGGCACATGGTCGAAATGTACGGCGTCGACGAGACTGGCACCGACGGCGGATTTGCGCGTAATTGCCTGCTCGCCCGGCGAATGGTCGAGCGCGGCGTGCGCTTTGTGCAGCTGATGCACCGCGGCTGGGATCAGCACGGCAGCTTGCCCAAGCAGATTCGCGGCCAGTGCAAGGACGTCGACCAGGCAAGCGCGGCTCTGGTGAAGGATTTGCACGCCCGCGGGCTGTTAGACGATACTCTCGTCGTGTGGGGTGGCGAGTTCGGCCGCACGGTGTACAGCCAAGGCGCGCTGACGGCGGACAATTACGGCCGCGATCATCACGGCCGCTGCTTCAGCCTGTGGATGGCCGGCGGCGGCATCAAAGGGGGCATCACGTACGGCGAAACCGACGATTATTGCTACAACATCACCCGCGACCCGGTGCACATCCACGATTTCAACGCCTCGATCCTGCACTGTCTGGGCATCGATCACACGCGGCTGACGTACCGCTTCCAGGGGCGCGATTTCCGCCTGACCGACGTACACGGCAACGTGGTCAATGCGCTCTTGGCCTAAGCCGGATTTCAGTTACCGGTAGCTAGTGCGCCGAAGTCTCAGCGGTTCTTTTCGAGTCCGCGAAAGGGCACGCAATCGGCCGGAAAATGCCGGCTAAGAAAAAGCTAAGCTGGTCATATCGGCCCCCGGGGCGTCCTAGCAGCCTGTTGAAGAACTCAACGGGTTGCGACATCGCAGGGATGCGATGGCAAAATATCGACGTAAGTCGTTATTTTGCGAGCCGTGCGAAGCTTTGCTTCGCACTTGGCGAGGTTGAAAAAAGCCACGAGGGCTTTTTTCAACAGGCTGCTAGGTCACGCGCGCTCTCGTGAGACGAGTCATGCCTGAGTTACTGGCACCAGTTGCGCAGCATCCGGCCGTGCGCGCGGTTTACGAAATGCTCGAGCCGTGGCGCGCGGGCATCGCTGAGGTAACGGAGATACTGTTCGGCGACTATGCTCCCGACGACCCAGATGACGCCTCCGATGACGTGATGCTTTTCATCCGCCCGCGCAACCCGTGCGCGGCGCCCGTCGAAGTGCACGTCTACGCAGCAGAGACCGACCGCGTGGATGTCGTTATCGACCGCTGGTCACATGTCGCCAGGGTGCTGGGAGTCGCATACCCCTTCCGCAAGAAAACGATCGACTATTATGTTTGCGGGGGCTTCGGCTTTGTGACGCTCGACCATGCGCGCTCGGTCATCGAGGCCGCGGCGCGCGGAGATATTCGCGTGACGGGGGCGTTTCTTCGCGGACGGCTGCGCGGAACGACTGTGACACTCCGCTGGCCTGATGGTTCAAAAAGCACGGGCTCCATGGGAATGGCAGCGAGCGCACGGCTGCTTTCCGTTGTCGGCCTGGCCGAGATGAAATCTTTTCAGTACGAGCCATGGCACACGGACTGAGCTTCCTTCGTTCGCGGTTACCGGCGCCTCGTCGCGCGATGTGTCGGCAGCCCGCAGGTGTGGAGTAACGCCCCGCCTGTATACCTGTCGACTGCCGCATGGCATATGTTCGCGACGGCCCCGGCAGCTAGAGTGAATACAGCAGAGGTTTCTTTCTAGGAACCGACGTCGGAAGCCGCCCGGGGTGCCCGAACTCCCCTGGCGGCTTTCTTTATGCGCTTGTTCGCGCTCCTGGACGCCCTGAGGTCGTCGGCTTTGCGTACGACGTTGAGATGGCGGGGCGAAGCACCGACTCGCATCGACACCGAGCACCGGCTCGCATCGACACCGAGCACCGACTCGCAGCACCATCGTCGAAGGGCTGCGATGCACCGCGCGCAGAGTGCGGCGAAATATTGACGAGCAATATTGGCCGAACGGATCGGCCAGCGAGGCACGCTGCACCCTGCCTGCGAGATGGAGAGCTGTCTATCCCGCTTGCACGCGACCAAATTCCAGAGGCGACTCGGCCAGCACCGTGGTCGGAATGGACAAGACTTTGGCGGGCACGCCCGCCACGCGCACGAATTCCGGCACGTCGCGAATGACCACAGACGCCGCACACACGACGCTGCCGCGTCCGACCAACACGTTGGGAATGACGATCGCGCCCGTTTCCAGTGATGCGCTATGTCCGACCTGCACAAAACCGGCAAGCTGCACGCCCGTGGCGATCTCGACGAATTGGCCCACGAGGCAATCGTGAGCAACCGTGGCCTTTGCGCCAACGATGGTGTGCGCGCCGATTTGCACGCCCGGCTGTACGACGGCGCCATCCAGCACCACGCACCCCCGCTCGAGCTGAGCAAACTGGTCGACAATGGCCTGCGGGTGAATAACGCTCTGCCAATTCAAGGGCAACTGGGCAGCCAGCTCTTGACGCTGCTGCGGATTGCTGGCGGCGAGAACAGCGGGCACGCCGGCATGCGCTGCCTGACTGATCGGACCCTTGATGGGTACTTCGGCAATCGATTGTCCCCACAGCCGACTGTCATCATCGTATACGCCGCGCACAGTCATTTTGGAGAGACGGGCGGCGTGGATAATCTCGGCGGCATGGTCTCGCGCACCGATAACGACGATTTGGCGCATATTTACCTCGGCGTCCCCTTTATTCTTGCCCGTCTCTTGCCGCGACCCGCATCCGCGGCCGATCAATCGTAAGGGTACTGGCCCGCCATTCACTTAACGGTAGGCCTGTGGCGAATTCGAAACCATATGCCAATCGGCAGAGTCAAACCTGTCAATTCGAGCTTGCCGGAGGGCCTGGCCCCCCGGGTGACCTTTTGAAGAACACCGAGATCGACCTACCGTTACGAAGGAACGACAAATCGAATCCCACATACCACTGCAGAGGTATATAGCCGGCCGCTCAACGAGGCCGGGGGCGACATTCGGAACCCACGGCGTCGGCTTATAATTCCAGGAAGCGATTCCTGAACCCGGTTGTGCTTTCGAGGGGGCTTTGCTTGCGTCATTATCTGATGAACTTCGTGGTTTCCGGCAGTCTTGCTTTGATATCACTCGTGCCAGGCGCTATTCCGCGGGCTGCAGGTTCCGAGGCTCCGCCGGTGGTTTGCGTAAAGGCGGGCCGGCTCTTCGACGGCACCGGCGACCAGTACCGCGCGGATGTCGTGATCACGATCGAGGGGGAGCGGATCAAGGCGGTCGAGCCTCTGGCGGGGGCCTCGATTCCGCCGGGGGCCAAGATCGTCGATCTTTCACACGCCGCGGTGCTGCCCGGCTTGATCGATTGCCACACACACCTGGGGGGGCGGGCCGACCGGTTTGACGAAATCTACAAGTTCAAAGACACGCCCAACCACAGCGCCTTCGCCGCGGTGAAAAATGCCCGGACCACGCTCGAGGCCGGCTTCACCACGGTGCGCGACGTCGGTTCGCGTCCGTTCCTGGCCGTCGATCTGCGCGACTCGATCAATGAAGGATTTCTCGTCGGCCCGCGCATCGTGGCCAGTGGCCCCGGCATTTCCATGACCGGCGGGCACGGCGACTTGAATCGCTTCGCGCCGCAGGTCCGCACGTCGATGTTTCCCAATGAGCGCGATTACAAAATCGCCGACGGTGCGGACCAGGTGCGCCAGGTGACCCGCGCCCAGATCAAGCACGGCGTCGATGTGATCAAGGTACACGCTTCGGGCGGGGTGATGTCGCGCGGCGATGCGCCCGGCGCCGCACAATTCACCGTGCAGGAACTACAGGCCGCGGTGGAAGAGGCGCACGCCGCCGGCCGCAAGGTGGCCGCCCACGCGCACGGCGCGCAAGGCATCAAGAACGCGGTCGTGGCTGGCGTCGATTCGATCGAGCATGGCAGCCTGATCGACGACGAGGGCATTCAACTGATGCTCAAGCACGGCACCTGGCTGGTGGCCGACATCTACAACGACGATTACCTGCTCGGCAAAGCCGTCGAGTTCAAGCTTCCGCAGGAGTCGATCGACAAGGAGCGCGCCATCGGGCAAACGCAGCGCGACAATTTCGCGCGCTGCGTGAAAGCGGGCGTGAAAGTCGCGTTCGGCACCGACGCCGGCGTCTATCCGCATGGCGACAACGGCAAGCAGTTCTTCTACATGGTGAAATACGGCCTGACTCCCGCGCAGGCGATTCGCGCCGCCACCAGCGACGCGGCCGAACTGATTGGCCGGCCGAAGGACGTGGGGCGCGTGGCGCCGGGCTTGTACGCCGACCTGATCGCCGTCGACGCAGATCCGTTGGCCGACGTGCGGGCGCTCGAGAAAGTCGAGTTCGTGATGAAAGGGGGCGTGGTCATCAAGGACGAACTGACCGCAGCCGGTGAGCCGGCACGCCAGCCCGCGGCTGGCCGCTAGCGATTGCGGCGGATTCTAATTGCGCAAGAAACTCGCGCAGTGCATTGTGTGCCGGTGGCTGTACAATGCGCGTCGTGGCTGCCGCGGTGGTGATTCGAGATCGTCCGCGCGCGTCGGCCAATTAACGACTCGCACATTCATGGCCAACTCGTCCCAGGAGGGTGTCGCATGTACGCGCGATTCTCGTTCGCCATTCTCGGTGTCGCGATTCTCTGTACCTCGCTGTCGGCCGCCGATTGGCCGCAATGGCGCGGACCCGAACGCGACGGCATCTCGCAAGAGAAGGGGCTGTTGCAAGAATGGCCCGCCGACGGTCCCAAGCTCCTGTGGCAGGCGATCGACATCGGCAGCGGCTACTCCACGCCCTCGATCGTCGGGAATCGCATCTATCTGATCAGCAACAAGGGGATGGAGGACGAATACGTCCAGTGCCTGAACACGGCCGATGGGAAGGAAGTATGGCGCACGCGCATCGGCAACGTCGGCGTGAATAAGGGACCGCAATACCCTGGGTCGCGATCGACGCCAACGGTCGACGGCAAGTTGATTTTCGCGCTCGGCTCGGACGGTGACCTGACGTGTCTCGACGTGGCCGACGGCAAGGTCCGCTGGCAGAAGAATCTGCGCACCGATTTCGCCGGCCAGCCGGGCAATTGGGCCTATGCCGAATCGCCGTTGGTCGATGGCGGCACGCTGGTTTGCACCCCCGGAGGGGCCGAGGCCACGATCGTCGCGCTCGACAAGCGAACGGGTGACGGCATCTGGAAAACAGCGCTGCCCGAGGCTGACCAGGCAGCCTACGCCTCGGCGATCGTCGTGAACGCAGCGGGCGTGAAACAGTACGTGCAGTTCTTGCAAAAAGGACTGGTGGGCGTCGACGCGCACACCGGAAAATTTCTCTGGCGCTACACGAAAACGGCCGAAGGCAGCCCGGCCAATATCCCCACGCCGATCGCGCATGGGGACCTGGTCTATAGTTCAGCCGGCCGCAGCGGCGGCGGATTGGTAAAGATCAAGAGCGAAGGGGGCGAAGTCGTCGCCGAGCAGGTTTATTTCGAGCAGAAACTCCCCACCAGTATTGGCGGAGCCGTTGATCTCAAGGGCTATCTCTACGGCACTACCGGGCAAGTTCTGGTATGCGCGGACTTTGCAACCGGCCAGGGTAAATGGCAGGAGCGCGGCGTCGGGCCGGGCTCGGTTTGTTACGCCGACGGGCGTCTCTATGTACACAACGAAAAAGATGACGTCGTGACGCTGGTCGATCCCTCGCCCGACGGTTACCAGGAAAAGGGGCGTTTTACGCTGCCCGATCAGCCCGATCGCGGCCGGGCGCAGGCTTGGGCCTATCCCGTGGTGGCCAATGGCCGGCTGTACCTGCGAGATTTAGACTCCCTGTGGTGCTATGATGTGAAGGCGCCGTGAACCGGCGCGCCCGCCAATTTTCCTTCCCACGTGCGCATCTTCGGCAGAAGATGACTTCAGCGAATCTCAACACGTCGCCGTCTGGCAGTCGGAACCGGCTCGGGATCGTGTATGCGCTCGTAATCGCGTTCGTTATCAGTTCGCGCCTCGCAACCGCCGCCGAATTCGACCATGTACACCTGAACGTCACGGACCCGGCCGCGGCGGCCCGCTGGTACGCGAAAAATCTGGGCGGCCAGTCTCCTTCGGACGATTCGGTGAACTTCGGTCGCGTAACGCTGCGATTCCGCAAGGTGGCGGAGGCCGCCGAGGGGAGTGTCGGTAGCGCGATCGACCACTTGGGTTTTGCTTATCCCGACATCGTGGCCAAGATGCGCGAACTGGCCGCTAGCGACGTCGAAATCGTCTCGGGCATCGAAGTCGAAGGGCCTATCAAATACGCGTTCGTCAGAGATCGCTGGAACACGCTACTCGAGATTGTCGAAGACGCCGAGGTCACGGGCTTTCACCACATTCACATTGCCACGACCGATCCTCGCGCAGCGCTCGCCTGGTACCAGGATTCGCTTGCGGGACAGCGCGGGCGGTTTGCCGGTGTGCTGCCGGGTATTCGCTTCCGCGACGGCTGGGTGTTGGCCAAGGGAGCCGACAAGCCGCGGGCGCCGACCAAAGGGCGCTCGATCGATCATGTCAGTTGGTCGGCGGCGAGCGCCGATCGACTGGTCGAAACGCTGCAGAAACGCGGCGCCCGCGTCGAGCGCGAGACCGATGACGGCGATCAAGCGCCGGATCTGTTTCTCGCAGCGCCGGATGGTGCCCGCATTGAACTCGTCGAACGGAGATAGCTGCGCCGCGCCGCAGCCGTGAAAGTCATGTCTGATTCACAACGCCAACGCCGAACTCGCCCGCACGCTGGCCATCCGTGGTCGCGCCGTGAATTACTGCAAGTCGGCTATTCGAGCATGCTGTCGGTGGCGCTGGCTCCCTTGTTGGCACGGCAGGCTCGTTCGGCAGAACGTGCCACGCGCGCGGCCGGCGGCTCGGGCGCGGTTGTGCCACGCGCCAAGAGCGTGCTCTTGATATTCCTCACCGGCGGGCCCAGCCATATCGACACGTTCGATATGAAGCCCGATGCTCCGGCCGAGATTCGCGGCTCGTTCGATCCGATCTCGACCGACGTTCCCGGCATTCAGTTTTGCGAGCACTTGCCGCTGGTGGCCCGGCACGCCAGCAAGCTGGCCATCGTCCGCACGATGCACGTCAATCCGGGCCTTGCCGCGCACGAGACCGGCACGCACGCCATGCTGACCGGCAACAACGATTTGCCTCCCGGATCGAGCCTGTACGCCTCGCGCCATGACTGGCCCTGCTATGCGGCAGGACTCGACTTCGTTCGCCCCGGCACGGCCGAGTTACCCAGCGGCGTTAATTTGCCGACGTACATGCATTTCTCAGGCGCCGGCTACTGCGGGCAAAATGCCGGCATGCTGGGCGCCGGCCACGACCCCTGGCAGCTTCGCCATGATCCGAACCATCCGAAGTACAAGGGCGACGATAGCCTGACCATGCCCGAAGGTCTGTCGGTGTCGCGTTTCGACAGCCGCCGCATGCTATTGGCCGAAATTGACCGGCAGCGCGCGGCGCTCGACGCCCATTCCGTCGTACGGCAATTCAACGCTCAGCAGCAGGCCGCGTGCGACACGCTGACGGCCGGCCGCCTGGCCAAAGCTTTCCAGCTCGACGACGAGCCCGCCGCGTTACGCGACAGATATGGCCGCCACATGTTCGGGCAATCGCTGCTGCTCGCGCGCCGCGTGCTGCAAGCCGGCGTGCCGATGGTGCAGGCCAACATGGGCTTTGCCGGCCAGTGGGATACGCACAGCAATAATTGCCCGGGCTTGAAGCAGAATTTGCTGCCGCCGCTTGATCGCGCGTTTGCCGCGCTTCTGGAGGACATGCAAGCGCTCGGCATGCTCGACGAAACGCTGGTGGTCCTGACCGGCGAATTCGGCCGCACGCCGAAGCTGGGGGGCAACGTCGGCACGCCCACGTTCTCGCCCGACGGCCGCGACCATTGGACGCAATGCTTCACCAGCGTATTCGCCGGCTGTGGCGTACACGGTGGTCGCACGATCGGCACGTCAGACAAAACCGCCTCTTTCCCGCTCACCAAGGCCTTCGACCCGCGCGACATGGGCGCAACCGTGTACAGCGCGCTGGGCGTCGATCTCGAGACCGAAATTCACGATCAGCTCGGCCGGCCGTTGCGTTTGAACACGGGCCAGCCAATCGCGCCGGTCTTCAACGGCGACGAAGTGTAGCGGCCGATCCGTTAATGCGCTGGTCCAGCGCCACCGGTGCCCCTAGCGCGGAGCCCATCGATAAAAACGGGTCGCCGGCACGCAATCAGGTTCCGAAGCCGCGACGGTGTCTTAGCAACACGAAGCATGCTTATTCGCCCACGGCGAAAAAGCATGGCACCCGGCGTTCAGCGATCCGCCCAGTAGTCGAAGACCACGACTTTCTCGCGGCGATCTTTGACGACGTTGACATACGCCTGGTGCGCCGGATGCACGAGGTAAGCGTCGCGCGCCTTTTCGTCGACGAAGCTGACCACGAAAACGTGCGTCAATCCGTCGGATTTCCCTTCGGGGCTGACATTGGTGCCGTGTTCGAAGCCGACGATACCGTCGATCTTTTTCGGTAGCGCCGCGAACGTGGCGACGACTTCCTGCACCTGGGCCGGGGTCGCGTCGTCTTTGAATTTATAGAGCACGATGTGGCGCAGCACCTGCGAGGATTTTTCACCGGCCCTTGCGCTTGCGCGATCGGCAAACGTCATCGCAAAGCCCCCGCACAGAAAGACGGTCGCTAAGAGTAACACCATGCGCATGGCAAAGAATCCTCGGTCTTGAGTGGAGAATCAGCACCGCGCCAGTGTAACGGCGACGACGGCCCAGGTCGAAGCATGGGCGCCGTGAGTACGTCGTGCTAGCGCGCGGCCTACTTGGCCGCGGACGTTTCGCCATCCTTGGCCGGCTTTTCGGGTTCGGCCGGTTTGATGAGCGAGCCGTCTTCCGGATTCAGATGCGGAAAGGCGTCGCTGTACTCGATTTCGACTGAGCCGCGCGCGGCCATCGCGATTTGCTTGAATATTTCCAAGCGGACTTCCGGCATGATCTCGCGACGGACATCATTGAGCGTTTTTTGGCCGGCTCGGATATCGGTACACTTGATCAAGTGTACGCCCAAGTGGCTTTTGACCGGCTCGCTAATCTCATCCTTTTTCAGCTTGAACGCGGCGTCGGAGAATTCTTCTGGCATGACGCCGCGCCGCTTGATAAAGCCCAGGTCGCCGCCCTTTAGTCGGCTAGGACCATCGGAGTATTTTTTGGCGGCCTCTTCGAAGGTGGTCAGCTCGCCGATGATTTCGTTGCGGATACGCTCGGCCTGGCTGACCAGCCGGTCGAGTTCCTCGACGTCGAGGTTACCATCGGGGCGCAATACGATGTGCGAAACCCGCAACTCGGTGGCATCGAATTCCTGGCGGTGCGCGTCGAAGTATTGTTGCAACGCTTTTTCGGTGATCGCCTGGCGCAAAAACTTGGCCCACCGTAGCTCCCAACGGATTTCGTCGCGCATCTGTTGAGCGGTCACGCCATTCTGGGCGCGCACTTCGGCGAGATTGCTGTCGGTTTTTCTTAAGCTTTTTTCGCGTTCGGCGAGAGTCTTGTCGATCTCGTCGTCGGTGACCGAGATCTTCTGCTTGTCGAGAACGGCTTCGACCACGTGGCGATTGACGATCGACTCCAGGGCGTTAGCTTCCAGCCCCGGCAATGCCGCCTTGCTGGCGGGGCGGCCGCGCAAGGTCTGCTTGACCAGGCGATTCACTTCCGCGCTGTCGATGGGTTTGCCGGCGACGGTGGCAGCCACGATGCCCGGCGGTGGCAGCGCTCCCACCGCAATCAGCTCGTCGCGAGCCGTTTCAGCCTGGGCGCGCACCGACCGCGGCGACGCCAGCGTGGCAAGCAACAACATGACAAAGGCCAGCTTTTTCATCGTCCCCTCTCTCGAACGTCCGTCGACCAGGAATCCGCAGCGGCTGAGCAAGACCACGTTTTCGCTCACGGCAACGGAATATCGTGTAGCTCGTAAGGAACCGAGGCATTCAGAAGCACGGTTGGCGTTGTATACACAAACGTGCATCCGGCTATGTCGGGCACATCGAACAAATACGACACGCCAACTTCGCTCTCAGTTTGCCGCGTCGTTTCCAGACCTGCAAAATCGATCGTCTTCTTGTCCGGAGTTTCCAGCACCGCTTCGTTGTGCAGCACCCACGTGCGATGCGATTCCAGGGCTCGCCCGGGCGTGTCGAACACGATCCTGGTTCGCACTTCCCACACGTCGTTATTGCGGCGCACCTGATCGAGAACCACCTTGACGGCTCCGCGGCGCTGCTCCCGGGGCGTGTCTTCGCCCAGCTTGTCGAAGCGAAATGCCTCGACCTGGCCCGGCATCATCACGCCAAAGCTGCCTTTCAGCCTGGCGATCTTTTTCATATCGCGCGACGGCAGGGCGAACGTCAACGGCATGTCGGCCGACGAATCGCCGGGATTGACCGTGGCTTCGAACTCGCCCGCCGAGCCGGCCGCCAGCGTCTCGCCGTTGTCTCCCACGCCCGTTACGTTCGCGGCGGCCTGCGTGATCGCGATCGGCGCCAGACGCGGCTCCCACGCCACCTGCACGGCTAGTTTCAGCGTATGACCATTGGGATCGCGCAAATCGCGGCGCGCCGTGATGTCGGTCGCCTCGATGCGAAAGGCCCCCGCGTATACACCGCGCTTGTAACGCGGCAACTCGTCGCCGGCCCGGTTTACGAGCGACAGTCCCGGCACACCGGCGTACGAATAAATCGTCATGCCCGCCTGGTCGAGTATTTGATCGACCGCAGGCCAGAATGGTGTTCTCTCCAGGTCGAGATTGAGCGATTTCGCACCCGCTTGCTGTCCGAATTCGTTGCGGAAGTCGACCAGCTTGTTCGTGGTTTGCTTTTCGATTCCGGACAGCACGTCGGCCAGCGACAACTCCTTCCCGGAAATCGTCACCTGGCTGGCCTGAACTTGCTCTTCACCCTGCCGCGTCTCGAGCTGCGTGCGGATGCGCGCCACGCGCAGACGGACTTCGGCGCTGCCGGCGTCCGGAGCCGGCAGATGCGGAAGCGCGGCAGGGCCAAGCTCGAGCAATTGTCGCTCGGCATCTTCGCGGCGCGCTTTTTCCGTGGCATCGAGCTGCCGCACGAGGCGGGCCACGGTCGGCGCCACGGCCTGCGGCGCCACGGCCTGGGCCGCGACGAACAAGCCGGTCAGGGTGCAAATGACGGCGTGGGTCATTGCCAGCACGACGGCCTGAACAGCCATCGCGTTCGGTGACGAAAGGGATCGGAAAGGTGCCCGATTACTCGATTCTAAGCGCGGCCAGGGGACATCGCCATCGGACCGCTGGCGACGCGCCAAGGTGCGACAGCTTCTGACGGTGGCGTTGGCAACTTTATGCCGAATATGCCGGCGCGATGCGCCCTCGCCGCGAGCCGCTTGGCGGGGAGCAAAGCCGGCAGCATCCGTGGCCGGGCCTTCCCCGGCACCTTGAACCGCCACCTGGTCCCGTACACCAGGCTACCCGGCGGCCGGCCGTTCGATAAACCCTGGCATCCGCCCCGCGGCCGGCTAAACTTCGCCGCCGCCGGATGTCGCGGCGCCGCGCGACCCACTACAATAGCGGCCTGGGCGCCGGGGCGCGCGGGGACGGTTCACGGCAAGCGACATTCGCGCGCTGCACGAGCGCATCGTGGTGTGGCTTGCCGCGCCAGGCCCATCAACCTTTCCATTGCTCTTTATTCTGACGTGCTGAGAGGAATCGCATGCTTAACGGCCTGATCATGGACTACGAATTGACGATTCCCGTCATGCTGCGCCGGGCAGAGCAGATGTACTACGACCGGCAGGTGACCACGCGTTTGCCGAACAAGAGCCGGCACGCCTACACCTACGCCGACATGATCGATCGCACCAAGCGGCTGTCGCTCGCGCTAAAGCGGCTGGGCGTCGAAAATGGCGACCGCGTCGCCACGTTTTCCTGGAATCATTATCAGCACCTGGAAGCGTATTTCGGCATTCCCAGCGCGGGCGGCGTCTTGCACACGCTCAATCTGCGTTTGCACCCGAACGATCTCACATACATCGCCGGGCATGCCGGCGACAAAATCGCGCTGGTCGACGATGTGCTGTGGCCCCTGTTCGAAAAGTTCAAAGACCAGGTGCCGTTCAAACACGTCGTCGTGATTCCCACGGCCTGCGGCCAGACGCCGCCAGGCACCTTGAATTACGAAGAGCTACTAGCGGCCGAAGATCCGGCGCGCTTCGATTATCCCGACCTCGACGAGCGACAGGCCGCCTGCATGTGCTACACCTCGGGCACGACCGGCAAGCCGAAGGGCGTGCTGGCCTCGCACCGGGCGATCGTCTTGCATTCGATCGTCAATGGCCTGGCCGATACCCAGGGCGTTTGCGAGCGCGACGTGGTACAGGCCGTGGTGCCGATGTTTCACGCCAATGCCTGGGGCTTGCCGTTTGCCTGCATGATGGTCGGCGCCAAGCAAGTCTTTCCCGGCCCGCATCTCGATCCGCGCAGCCTGCTCGAGCAGATCGAGGCCGAACGCGTGACGCTCACCGCCGGCGTTCCCACGATCTGGCTGGGCATCTTGCAAATTCTCGACGAAAACCCCCAGGCCTTCGACCTGAAATCCTTGCGGGCGATGGTCGTCGGCGGCTCGGCCGCGCCGCCGTCGATGATTCAAGGATTCCAGGACCGGCACAATCTGAACATCGTTCACGCCTGGGGCATGACCGAATTGTGCCCGATGGGCACGATCGCCAACGTGCCGGCCCGGCTGGAAGAGAAGAGTGCGAAGGAGAAACTCGCCTTCCGCGCCAAGCAAGGCCGCCCGGTGCCGCTCGTCGAAGTGCGCGGCCGCAACGAAAACGGCCTCATCCCGCGCGACGGGCAAACGATGGGCGAACTGGAAGTGCGCGGGCCGTGGATCGCCAGCAGCTACTTCGAATGCCCTGAAGGGGCCGCCTCGTTCACCGACGACGGTTGGTTTCGCACCGGCGATATCGTGGCCATCTCGCCCGACGGCAGTATTCAGTTGCAGGATCGCGCCAAGGACGTGATCAAGTCGGGCGGGGAGTGGATCAGTTCGGTCGCGCTCGAAAACGCCCTGATGGGACATCCGGCCGTGGCCGAGGCGGCCGTCGTGCCGGTCGAACATCCGAAGTGGGCCGAGCGGCCGCTGGCGGTCGTGGTGCTCAAACCAAACAAGCAAGCCACGCCGGCCGAGTTGATCGAGTTTCTCGCGCCCAGCTTTGCCAAATGGTGGTTGCCCGAAGGTGTCGAGTTCGTGGCCGAAATTCCTCGCACGTCGGCGGGCAAATTCCTCAAGTCGGCCCTGCGCGAGCAGTTCCGCGATTATTACAAGACCAACGGCAACGCGGATAAAGCCGTGGGAAAGCAGCAGGCAACCGCCTGAAGCGGCACAGCGGGGCGGCCAATCCATAGAATTGAACATCGCTTCTTGAACCCCTCTCCCCTCGGGAGAGGTCAATAGTGTTCGGTTCAAGATTTGCTACGGGGGTTTCGCTGTGGCGTGATGTTTGGCGATAGCTTGCTCAAGTTCGTCGAGTGTGGCCCAGCCGCTGAGGTAGTGGCAGAGCATTTCGTAGAGTCGTTTGTTGGGTTTG
>DASZWQ010000048.1 GCA_035546535.1 Pirellulales bacterium
GTCGGCGGATCGACTTCCGGCACTTTCAATTCCTTGCGCAGCCGGGCGAGCTCCGCCGCCAGCTCTTGTTGTGCTGTCTTATATTTCGCGTCGCCGTAAACGCTGCGCAGCTCGTGTGGATCGGTCTGCCGGTCGAACAGCTCCCAGTAGTCGGCGTCCGGCGAATAAAAATGAACCAGCTTGTACTGGTCGGTCACCACGCCATAGTGCGGGCGCACGTGGTGCGGAGTGGGATATTCGTAGTAGTGGTAATAGAAGCTCTTTCGCCAGTCATCCGGCGTCTGGCCGGCGAGCACCGGTCGTAGGCTGCGCCCTTGCATGTCGTCGGGGATCGGCAGGCCCGCGGCGTCGAGAAAGGTTTCCGCGAAATCCAAGTTCGACACGATGTCGCGGCACACCGTGCCCGGCTTCGCCACGCCCGGCCAGCGCACCAACATCGGCGTCCGCAGCGACTCTTCGAAAATCCACCGCTTGTCGAACCAACCATGCTCGCCCAGATAAAAGCCCTGGTCGGCCGCGTAGATCACGAGCGTGTTGTCGGCCAGCCCAGCGTCATCGAGATACTTCAGAATCCGGCCCACGCTTTCGTCGACCGAGAGAATGCACGCCAGATAGTCGTGCATGTAGCGGTTGTATTTCCAGCGCACCAGGTCGGCCCCCTGCGGATCCGCCTTACGAAATGCCGCGTTGCGCGGCTCGTAGTAGGCGTTCCACTGCTGCAACTCCTCGGGCGTGAGTTGTTGCGGCGGCGTGAGCTTCAGGTCGCGCGCGTTCATCGTCTTGGCGATCGTCATGTCCTGATCGCGCTCGGCGAGGCCGCGCCCGCTGTAATCGTCGAACAAAGTCTCGGGCTCGGCGTATTGGCGGTCGTTGTCGTGCCCCAGGTATTTCAGATTCGGCTCCCACTCGCGATGCGGCGCCTTGTGCTGGCACATCAGCAAAAAAGGTTTCGAGGCGTCGCGCTTGGCCAGCCAGTCGAGCGATAGATCCGTGATGATGTCGGTCGTGTAGCCCCGGTGGCGCACCTTTTCGCCGTTGCGAATCATCTGCGGATGGTAGTACACGCCCTGGCCGGGCAGGATTTCCCAGTGGTCAAAACCCGTCGGATCGCTGATCAAGTGCCATTTGCCGATCACCGCGGTCTGATAACCGGCGGCCTGCAGCAGTTTGGGAAAAGTGGTTTGTGCGCCGTCAAAACGACTGTTGGAATTGTTGTAGAAGCCGTTGAGGTGGTTGTATTTCCCGGTGAGCACCGTGGCCCGGCTGGGCCCGCAGATCGAATTCGGCACCAGGCAGCGATCGCAGCGAACTCCTTCGGCCGCGAGGCGATCGAGGTTCGGCGTCGCGATTAGCCGGCGCGGGTCGTTATAGGCGCTAATCGCCTGGTAGCCGTGATCATCGGAAAAAACCAGCACGATGTTCGGCCGCGTCGGCGCCGCCGCGCGCGCCGCGAGCTGCAGACCAAAAACACAAACTACCGCGAAAGCGCCGGCCGCAACGTGCCGACGTAAATGACGAGAATTCATACCACCATTGATCCTGATCGAACTGCGAATCGAAAAGAACATAAAACGGTCGATGGCCGACATTACTTGCTTGTTTTGCCGCCGAACTGCTGCTCATAGAGAGTTTTGAAAGGATTCTCCGCCGGCCCGACGGCGTCCTCGTTTTCGAGGCACGGCAACACCGATTCCCACCATGCGTCGTACTCGGCGCGTAGACGAGCGACCACATCCGGATGCTCGGCGATCACGTTCGTCTTTTCCCCGGGATCGGCCTGCAAGTCGAAAAGCTCCTTGTTGTCGACCAGCGTGTAACGGCTATTGCGGATCGAGCAGGCGGTGTATTTCGCTTTCTCTACTTCGCCGCGTGGCCAGCGCCCCAGGTGCGTCACCAGAAACCGATCCGGCCAGGCAGCCTGCGGATTCTTGAGCAAGGGCAGCAAGCTGCGCCCCTCGATTTGCTTTGTCAGCTTGTCGTCGAGCTTCGCGCCGGTGATCGCGGCCAAGGTCGGCAAAACGTCGATATGCGCCGCGAGCGCCGGGCAATCGACCCCGCCCGAGAAGCCGGCCGGCCAGCGCCAGAACGAGGGAACCCGCGTGCCGCCCTGCCAGGCCGTGGCTTTCTTCCCGCGCATGCCGGCGTTGAAGATCTCGGTGCCCATCGTGCCACCGTTGTCGGTGAGAAAGATGACGAGCGTGTTGCGCGCGAGGTCCGCCTCGTCGAGCTGCGCCATCAGCCGCCCAAAGTTCTCGTCGATGTTTTCGATCATGCCGTAGAACTTCGCTACGTTCAGAGGCACTTCGGCCGCATGGCGGCGCGTGTACTCCTCAGGCACATCGAGCGGCGTGTGCGCCGCGTTCGGCGTGATGTAGGCGAAAAACGGCTGCCGGCCTTTCACTTCGCCGATCCACTTCTGCGCCTGCTCGAAGAACAGGTCCGTGCAGTAGCCCTTGGTTTTTTCAAAGCGGCCGTTGTGCAAGAGAGCCGGATTGAAATTCGTATTGCCCGGCGCGTCCCCGCAACTACCGGGATAGCTTTGGCCGATGCCGCCGGCGCCGTGAATGTACATCTCGTCGAAGCCGCGTTTGTCGGGCCAGCGCTCCGGCTCGTCCCCCAGGTGCCACTTGCCGAAAATGCCCGTCGTGTAACCGACCGATTTCAGCACCTGCGCCAGCGTGGTGGCGTGCAGCGTAAGGCGCTCGCGCTCGTTGATCGTGTGCGTGACGCCATTTTTGAACTCGTGCCGGCCGGTCATGAGGGCCGCGCGCGTGGGCGCGCACGTGGGGCTGACGTGAAAATCGGTGAAGCGAACGCTCGCGCGCCAAAAGGCGTCGATCGCCGGGGTCTTGATGATCGGGCTCCCCAGGCACGAGAAGTCGCCGTAGCCTACGTCGTCGGGCATGACGATCACGATGTTCGGCAGCGGCTCGGCCGCGCTTATGGCGGGCCGCGCTGCGCAACAAATGCCGAGGATCGCCAGAAAAAGACCCGCGAACGTAGAACGCATGACACTTCCAAGGAAAAGTTAAAGCTCAGAAGGCGAACGCCTCTTTGAACCAGGCTTATTCCGCACGGCCCGGCGGACGGCGGTTCTTGCCTTCGCGCTTCGTCAGGTTGTCGCCCATGTCGTCACGGGCTTGTTCCGCGAATGCCAAGAGTCGCTTCACCACGTCAGGATGGTCGGCGGCGACGTCTTTCGACTCGCCGATGTCGTCATCGAGATTGTAAAGCTCGGGACGCTCGATTTTGCGCGATTCGTACGCGGCAGGCTTGCCACCCGTTCCGCCTGAGTGGCCGGCGAGCGTCGAGTACGTGTGCGGCAACTGCAGCTTCCACGCCCCACTCGACACGGCCTGCAACTGATTGTCGGCGTAGTAGAAGTAGTACGCCTCGTGCGGGTTCTTGGCGCCCGGCGTGCCCACGAATAGCGGCCAGATATCGAGCCCGTCGATTTTCTTCTCCGGCAGCTTCGCGCCGGTGAGCCGCGCAATGGTCGGGAAGAGGTCGATCGTCATGGCCGGCTCGCGGCAGACCGTGCCCGGCGGAATGACGCCCGGAAAACGGGCCACGAACGGCTCGCGCACGCCTCCCTCCCAGCAGGTTCCTTTTCCTTCTCGCAACGGGCCGGCCGAACCGCCATGATCGCCGTAGCTCAGCCAGGGGCCGTTGTCGGAAGTGAAAATCACCAGCGTCTTACCATCCAGCCCGTTGCGGGCAAGCGCGGCCAGGATTTCGCCGACCGACCAGTCGATTTCCTGCATCACATCGCCGTACATGCCAGCGGCCGACTTGCCTTGGTACTTCTCGCTCGCGTGCAGCGGCACATGCGCCATGCTGTGCGGTACGTAAAGCAGAAACGGGCGATCCTTATGGCGATCGATGAAGCTCACCGCGTGCTCGGTGTACCAGGTGGTGAGCTGGCGCTGCTCCTTGGACGTCACCTCGGGTATGGCAATCTTGTCTCCTTCGATGAGGGGCAGGTCAGGATAGCCCTGGCGCTTCTTGGCTCCCTCCGTGGCGAGGTAATCAGGATGCAGTGGCCACATATCGTTCGAGTACGGCAGCCCAAAGTACTCATCGAAACCATGATGCGTGGGCAGAAACTGCGTCAAGTGCCCCAAATGCCATTTGCCATAGATGGCCGTGGCATAGTTCTGCTGCTTGACGAGTTCGGCGAGCGTCATTTCGTCCGCATTGATGCCGATCTTCGCTTGCGGACCGAGCGCACCCTGGATGCCCAATCGGTTGGGATAGCAACCGGTCAGTAACGCCGTGCGCGAGGCCGAGCAGACGGGCTGAGCCGAATAGAAGCGCGTGAAGCGAACTCCCTCGGCGGCCATCCGATCGAGGTTGGGCGTGCTGTATCCTTTGGCGCCGAAAGGCCCGATGTCCGCATAGCCGACGTCATCGCAGAAAATAATGACAATGTTGGGATGCTCTGGCACGCCGGGCTCAGCGGCCGCGGTCGCCTGGCGGCTCGAGCTAATCGCAATAGCCGCAGCAATGAAGAGGATGCACAACATCACGGCGCGAGTCGCGCCGCCGGCCAACACGATACGATGGTTCTTTGGATACAAAGTTGCGTTCCTCCGCCCACAGGGTGCGATTCCTCATGCAGAAGCCGCGGGAAAACGTCCGGGCACCGGCCGCCGGGGACGGCGACGTACGCCGATCATAACTTCTCCACCGGCCGACTGCATGTAGTTGTGGCAGTCGAATTCACGGATCGGCAGCCGTCACCGTCAGCCCGCTTTCCCGCCGCGCGATCCGCCATGATAATTGGTGGATTCTCGGCCCGCCGCAACGCCCATACCGAATCGATCGATGGCCCAGCGAAAGAATCGTCGAGCACACGCCGAAGCGGCGGCTGCCGCGCCGGCAGAGCCGATAACCATGCGCAGCGCATGGCAGCGACCGGCGGTCCGCACTGCGGGTGGCATGCTGGCGATCTTAGGGTGCATCCTCGCGGTCTACGCCCGATCGATGTCGGCGCCGATGATCTTCGACGACACGTCGACGATCGTCACGAGCAAATCGGTCAAACAATTGTGGCCGCTGGTCGGAACTGAAAGCGAGCCGGGCCCCTTCCGGCCAGCACGGCAATCCTCGACCGCTGGTCGGCCGCTCGTGAACCTTACGTTCGCATTGAACTACGCGATCGGCGGCGATGCGCCGTTCGGCTACCGGCTGGTGAACCTCGGTTTGCACTTCGCGTCGGCGCTTTTGATCTGGAGCATCGTGCGGCGGACGTTGCTCACGGATTACTTTCGGGGACGGTTCTCGCAGGTCGCGGGCGCGCTCGGGTTCATCACGGCACTGCTGTGGGCGATTCATCCGCTACTGACCGAGGCGGTTGAGTACATCACGCAGCGCACCGAGCTGCTGATGGCCTTTTGCTATCTACTCGCGATCTATGCCAGCCTGCGCTATTGGACAGCCACGGATCGGCGCTTTCGCGCTGGCTGGATGTCGCTGGCCACGGTCGCGTGCATCGCCGGAGTCGCGTCGAAAGAGGTCATCGTCTCGGCGCCACTGGTGATTTTGCTCTTCGAGCGAACATTTCTCCGCGGTTCGTTTCGAGAGGCGCTGCGTGAATCGTGGCCGTTGTACGTCGGACTATGCCTCAGCTGGATACCGCTTCTGGCGCTCAACATCGGCGGGCCGCGCACCGAATCGACCGGTTTCGGTCACGACCTGACGGCATATCACTATTGGTTGACGCAAACCCGAGTGCTGCTTTTGTATCTCAAGCTCAGCGTCTGGCCGTGGCCGCTGGTGATTCATTACCAGTTTCCCTATTTCGAATCGCTTTCCGCGGCCGCGCCGTACCTGTTGCCCGCGATGGCGCTGGCGGTCGTTACGGCCGTGCTCGCGGGACGCGGGACGGCGACCGGTTTCGTGCTGGCGAGCGTCATCGCCATCCTCTCACCGACCCTGCTGGTGCCGATCATTACGGAAGTTGCCGCCGAGCGCCGCATGTATTTACCGCTTGCCGCGCTCGTGACTTTGGCCGTGGTGGCAGCGTACCGCGCGGCCCAAAAAATCGTTGGCGAGCGCGAAGGGCGTCGCGGGCCCAATCCGATCGACACGCAGGCACTATTCGCTGTCTGCATTCCGGTTGGACTCTTGGCCGTGGCGTACACGGCGGTTAGCACGCAGCGCTTGCACGCTTATGCGGCGCCGCTAACGATCTGGCAGGACGCCCTGCAATACTCGCCCGACAGCGAGTACGTGCAAAACAACGTCGGCATGGCACTGGTCGCGCTAGGCCGGTCGCGCGAGGCGATCCCGCATTTCGAGGCGGCGGTCCGGCTCAAGCCTGACTCGGCAAAGTCATACGTGCACTTGGGCTTTGCGCTGTTGGCGGCGCACCGCCCGCAGGACGCGGTCGGACAGTTTCGGTACGTCCTCGATCTCGATCCCGAGTCGTCGGGCCCCAACAACAACCTTGGTTTTGCCTTGACTCTGGCCGGCCGGGCCGAAGAGGCGATCCCCTATCTCGAGCGCGCCATCCAGCTCGAGCCCGACTCGGCGGAGCCCGTACAGAACATGGGCCTGGCGCTGGCCGCGCTTGAGCGGCCGGAACAGGCCGTCCCTTATTTCCGCCGCGCTCTGGACATGAATCCGAAATTCACAGACGCCGCCACGAACCTGGGCATTGCCGAACTGCGCTGCGGTCACCCGCACGAAGCGGCCGCGGCGCTACGGCGAGCGCGGGAACTGCGTCCCGAGGAATTTGGAGCGGTGTTGCCGCTCGCCACGGCCTACGACCAGTTGAACCAGCCGGCTGATGCCGTAAGAACCGTCGAGGCCGCGCTCGATCTTGCCCAGCGCTTGAGAAAGCCGGAGCAGGTCCAGCAATACACCGAATGGCTGAGGGTTCGCCGGCAGGGAACGGCACGCCCGTGAGGTTTCCAAATCATGAGCGCCGGCGGCTCGTGCGCGACTTGTAGCTTGTCTACCAGTGCTTACTTACGATCTGCACTGGTGGGCGAGCCAGCAGTGGCATCCACTCGCTCACCGCCAGGATTCACCCCAGCCGTGCTAGCGCTTAAAGCTGACGCGATAAAGAACGTCGCTGCATAGACGGTTGGCATTTCTTTTTCTACAAAGCGCATTCTGACCCCCACCCAAGTGGAGCCCTGCGCGCCGGCAAAAGCTTGACACGCTTTTCGCGCGCGTTACTGTCTGAGGCGCTGGGGTATGGGCGTTCCACAATCACTTCTCTACTTGGAATGGGGAGGGACTCCGATGTTGTGCTTTTCGCAAGCACGGGCGCATGCGCTGCGCGCGTCTCTGATCGCACTTGTTGTTTCCTCGTTTGCTGTGGCTCGCGCCGAAGATGCGCCCAAAGCAGCCACCGAGGCCAAGCCGGCTACCGCCGCTGCGGCCACGTCGCCCAAAAGCGACAGCAAGTTTCCTGATTGGAACAAGACCGTCGAAGGGGCCAAGCAGATCGACGGCCTGTTCACGCTGTTCTACAACGAAAAAGATCAGAAGCTGCTGATGGCCATCCGCCGCGAGCAGTACAACCAGGAATTCGTCCTGCCGATCTCGATCGCGCGCGGGGCGGGCATGATGTACTTGGGGGGCGACACGCTCAACTTCGGCGAGCAGTGGATTCTCAGTTTCCAGCGCGCCGCCGATCATGTGCTGGTCGTTCGCCGCGACGTTCGCCACCGTGCCGAGGCCGGCTCGCCGCAGGCCGATTCGGTCAAGGTCTCGTACAACGACAGCGTGATCAACTCGCTGCCGATCAAGAGCGAAGAACATGGCGGCAACCGCGTGCTGGTGGACCTGGCCGACCTGTTCATGTCGGACCTGGCGGGCCTGGGCATTCATCCCGACCGCAACCGCAGCACGTGGGTCAAGGTGAAGAGTTTTCCCGAGAATATCGAGATCGAGGTCAGCGCCGTTTTCAACTTCGGCTTCGGCTGGTTTTTCTTTTACGGTGACTCGGGCGTGGTCGACCCGCGCGGCACGCAGATCGTGATTCATTACGGCCTGTCCAAGCTGCCCACTTCGAGTTACAAGTCGCGCCTGGCGGATGATCGCGTGGGGCATTTCCTCAGTACCGTGCAGGACTTTTCGACCGACGTTCGCGATACTCCGCAGGTGCGCTACGTAACCCGCTGGGATTTGGAAAAGAGCAACGCCTCGGCCGAACGCTCGACCCCGAAAAAGCCGATCCTCTTCTGGATCGAGAAGACGGTGCCGCGCGAGTACCGCCCGTACGTCCGCGCCGGCATCCTGGAATGGAACAAGGCCTTCGACAAACTGGGCTACATCGAGGCCATCCAGGTGCGCGACCAGTCGGAGCTCGATGACTTCGATCCCGAGGACATTCGCTACAACACGTTCCGCTGGATCACGACGTCGGCCGGCTTCGCCATGGGACCGTCGCGCACGAATCCGAAGACAGGGCAAATCCTGGATGCCGATATTATTTTCGACGAAGGGATGATCCGCTATTGGCGCGGCGAGTTCGTGCGCACGCGCGGCATTCCCGAAGCCATGAGCCTGCTGCACCAGGGCAATCGCCAGGCGTTCTTCAAGATCTTCTCGGCCCAGGTGCCCGAGATGGCCGCCAACGAAGGGGAAGTACAACGGCTCTTCACGCAATACCAAACGGCGCTCAAGGAGAGTCACGCTGCTCATCCTGATGCATTTCCAGGCCATGCAACCTGGCAGCGGGCGCACGTCGGCTGCGATCGCTGCATGATGGGTGAGGGGATGCAGCGGCAGATCGGTTTGATGGCGGCGATGATGGCCGCGCAGGGCACGATCGATCCGGGCGGCAAGGTGCCCGAAGAGTTCCTGGGCCAGGCCATCAAGGAAGTCGTGATGCACGAAGTAGGTCACACGCTCGGTTTGCGGCATAACTTCAAGTCGAGCACCTTCATCAGCCTGAAAGACGCCAACAATCCCGAGATCACGCGCAAGAAGGGGATGACCGGCTCAGTGATGGATTACGCGCCGGCCAACTTCGCGCCCAAGGGAGAGAAGCAAGGCGACTACTTCTCCGATACGCTCGGCCCTTACGACTATTGGGCCATCGAGTACGCCTATAAGCCGACCAAGGACGAAGCGACGGAGCTGGCCGCGATCGCGGCCAAGAGCTCGGCGCCGGACCTGGTCTATGGCACCGACGAGGATACGTTCCTCAATCCCGATCCGCGCATCAACCTGTTCGACCTGGGCGATCCCCTGGAGTTCGCGCAGTTCCGCGTGCAGTTGGTCAAGGATTCGCTCGACAAGTTGACCGAGCGCGTCGTGGCCAAGGGCGAAGGCTGGCAGCGGGCGCGGCAGGCGTTTTCGATGTTGCTGGGCGAATTGAATTCGGCCACGTATTTGAGCAGCCAGTACATCGGCGGCGAGTACACGGCCCGCGCCCACCGCGAGGATCCGGACGCCAAGACGCCGTTCGAGACGATTCCGCTGGCCAAGCAGCGCGAAGCGATCAAGATTCTGCGAGAAGAAATCCTCTCGGATCAGGCGTTCAAGTTCTCGCCCGAGCTGTTGAAGCGGCTCGCGCCCGAGCACTTCCGCGACGGTTATTTTTACAGCCAGTACGAATTCCCGATTTACGATCGCGTGTTGTCGATTCAGAAAATGGTGTTGTCGCGCTTCTTCGATCCGTCGGTGATGCGCACCATCCAGAACGCCGAGCTGCACGCCAGCGCCGGGCAGGAAGTGCTCAAGCTGCCGGAGCTGTTCGACGTGCTGACCGAGACGATCTGGAAGGAGCTGCCGACGGCCGATCAGCCGGCCGGCGAGAAGAAGAAGATCGAGCTGTCGACGATCCGCCGCAATTTGCAGCGCGAGCACGTCAAACGGCTGGCCACGATGGTGATCGGCCCGAAGCAGAACAGCAATTTCCTCTTCGCCGACGATTTCATCTTCTTCGGCTTCGTGCAGCCACCGTTGCCGGACGCGCGGGCCCTGGCACGCAAGCACATCAAGGCCATCGATGACCGGATTGCCCGGGCGCTCGATGCCCAGGTGGCCGAGCCGGATGCCTACAGCCGGGCTCATCTGGAGCAACTGCACGACGAGATCGCCAAGGTGCTGGCGGCTCCGTTGCAGATGAACGACCTGTAGCTCTGCGGTTTTTGCCGCCGTCCCTCTCTCGCGTACGCGAGAGAGGGACGGTCGGGCTGGCTTGCTGTGGCGTCTGTGCGATGCTTTTTCGCCTTTGGCGAATAAGCATGCTCCAGAAAACTTACGCGCTTGATAAATCGTCTTTACGCGTCAACGCGTGTATGCTGAGCGTGCATTCAGACGCCGGGCTGAGCCAGCTAGCTGTCGCCGGCCGTGAGAATTGACGTCCCCTCGATCGATGGCGCCGTGCTAGACTTCGTGCGTTCAATGCGATTCGGCTTGCCGCAGCACCTTCTCGACAAGGATCGTCGATCGTGCGTGCCATCATCTTCACCCTTTCTTTCGTGGCCGCCTTTTGCCTGGCATCTTGCGCCGCGCTCCGCAGTAGCGCTGCCGATGCGACGGAACAATCGCTATCGGACCTGGTGCGCAGCATTCTGCTCGAGAACTTGCCCACCGAAATCACCGGCGACAACGACTGGGGGCAGCAGCGGCAAGTCAGAAGCGGCCTGAAATTCGAGCGCGAGAATGGCCGGCTGCGCGTGCAGAAGCGCACCAAGGAAGTCAACGACGGATTGTGGACCAATTACCGCGTGACCTTGATCGACCCGCAGCAGAATCTGCGCGTCCACGTGGCTGGCTTGCGGCGCGTGGGGCCGGGCAAGCTGGCGTTTCAACTCTTTCTCTCGGCCACGCTCGACGGCGAAGCACGCTACGAGCGCTGGCGGCGTGGCGTGAAGATGTTGAACTTCAAGGCCGACGCGCAGAGCACCATCGAAGCCGAGCTCGATTGCGAGGTGGCGTTCCGTCTCGCTCCGGGTCGCTTCCTGGGCGATTTCGTCGTCGAGCCGCGCGTGATCGGCGTCAAGCTGGCCCTGGCGGATATCGATCTGGAGCGTGTCAGCCGGATCGATGGTCACGCCGCCGAAGAACTGGGCGACCGGCTGCGGCACGCGCTCGATAAGGAGCTGCGCGGCCGCCAGGACCAGGTCGCGGCGAAGCTCAACGACGCCGTGCGCGCTCATCCTGAGCGGCTGCGTTTCTCGAGTGAGCGGCTATTGGCCGCCGGCCTGGCGACGGCGCAAGACCTGATCGTCAAGTCTCGCAAAGCGACGCCGCCAATGCCCGTACCGCAACAATAGAAACGTCGACCGCGAGACAGTCTGCTAAGCACTACTTCGGCGCCGGCGTTTCGTTCCAGTAGATGCGCACGTTGTGCGTTTGCCGGCCGACGGCCACGATATCGCGGCGACCGTCGCCGTTGAAATCCGCGACGGCCAGGTCCTCGACTGCTACGCCGCCCGGATCGAAGACTTGCTTGTGCCAGCGGCCATTCTCGGCGTCGACGGGATCGTACACGCGCACGCCGCAGCGCGCTTTGTCGTTCAACTCGTCGCGCACGCCGATCACCAGCTCTTCGTCGGCGTCGCCGTCCAAGTCAGCACACCACACGGCGTGCCCCCATTTCAATTCCGCGTCGAGCAGGTGGCGCTTCCACAGCGAATCGGCGGCCGCAGCCTTGCCCACGGTGTCATCGCTCTTGGGCGGCGTGTAAGCCACGACCTGAAAACCGTGCCACGGCTCGATCGTGGCGATGTAAGGAGAGTTGGCCACGTGGCCGAGTTTGATTTCGCTCGCGCCGCGGCTGCGCGGCGAAGCGCGCGGATCGGAGTTGCCGGTCGTCACGGCATCCTGGTTACCGGTGCCGAGTTGCTTTCCGCTCCAGCGCCCGTCGGCGCCGCGCGACAATTGCGTCACCCCTTCATAGCTGGCGACGAGAATCTCGGGCCGGCCATCGCCGTTCATATCCACCGGAAAGAAATTGTGCGTGACGTGCAGTTCGTCGCTGATCACTTCGACCGGCCATGGATCGCGGCGCGGGTCGGCGGGAATGCGATAGGCGAGGATTCGCACGCCGTGCTCGCCCCAGTCGGGCCCTTTCGTATCGCGCCCCATCAGGGGAACGGCGATCAGTTCCGGGCGGCCATCGCCGTCGAGATCGGCCCAGCGCATGCGGTGCATCATCGGCTCTTCGGCGATCGGAAACAGCTCGTAGTGCTCGCCGTTTTTGCCGGTCGCGGCGAGCCATTGCACCGTGCCGCCGGTTTTCGTGTCGAAGGGGCGCCAATCGGCCCCCAGGGCGAAATCGAGCTGCCCGTCGCCGTCGATGTCGAAAGGCGCGATGCAGACGTTATCCTTCTTCGTCTGCCCTTCGAGGACCGTGTGCAACTTCCAGGTGGGGTTTTCATACCAGATGACGCGCGCCGTATCGACGACCACGATATCGGGGCGCTGGTCCCGATTCATGTCGACCACGCTCACGGCGTAGCCCACGCCCAGGCCGGTGCCGATTTCTTCGTGGCGAAAGGTTAACTCGGCGGCGTGAGTCATCGATATCGCAGTTGAGAAGCTTGCCGTAATGAGCACGTACGCCGGAAAACGGCTTACGCCGGCGGCATTCCTTTTCATTTGTTCGTCCTTCGAAGTCGTGAACGGCGCGCTTCAAGTAGGAGCTGATCCTGCCATTGAGGAAGCACGTCGGCCGCCGAAGGACGATCCTCGGGCCGGATGGACAACATGCGGTTCAACAATTCAGCGATCGGCGCTCCATGCGCTTCGGTAATAGGGGCCAGGGGATCAAGCCCTACCTCCGACTCAAACGTCGTGGCCGGCTTGTGCGGATTCTTGCCGGTGAATACCTCGGCCAGAACGAGGCCGAGCTGAAACACATCGCTCTTGGGTGTGGGCGGCGCGCCGCCACGCAGGTATTCGACAAGGTCGGGAGTCCGGTAATTCTGTGGCATACCCGGCCCCAAGCTCTCCTTTAGCAATTCGCGATCACGGTCGTCGGCAAGAGGAAGCTGCTTCAGCAATCCGAAGTCGCCCAGGACCCAAGACTCGCCTTTAAAGAAGATGTTGGTCGGCTTAATGTCTCGGTGTACCACGCGTGGCTCGTGATTATCCAGGTACGCGAGCGCCGAGAGAAGCTGAGTGGCTAGAGAGAGTTGCTCTATCCTGCGCAGCGCTCGTCGGCTTTTCGCCAAGGTATCGGAGAGGCACTCGGTTACGATGAACGGCGCCTCGCCGAGGTGTATGCCTTGATCATAGACGCGCAGGATTGCCGGGTGATCGCATTTGCTCAGAAAAGCATGCTCATTGAGAAAGCTGTTACGCCATTCCGGCTTGGAGAGGCGGCTGAAAATCTTTGCCGTGAAAAGAAGGCCGCGATTCGGCCCATTAGTAGCGAGCACCACGTGCGTCTCAGCGGTCCCCCCACCGCCGATATGCTGTATGTTCCGGTAAAGATGGCCCGTCGCCGATTCCAAGGCGAAGTCAGCATTGAGCCGCGGCCGTCGCGCCATCTTCACGGATCTCGCGTTCAGCGGGTGGTCGATGTCGCTACATCTTCGCGTGCCTCTTCTTCGGTGACATGAAAAAACGGCGCATTCGGGTTATCAATGTCGTAGCCCCACGACAGTTTTCGCTCGCGGAATAAATCATTCCATGCCGTGAGAATGAGCTGCTGCCGCTTTAGTAGCTTATCCCACTTTCGATCGGCGTCCTTCAATCGCGGCCCCCACTCTTTATCAGCCTCGCGCAGTACGACCGACTCTTGGCCGTAACCGGCTCCTTTTTGCGCCATATCCCTGGCAATTCTCAAGAGGTCGGCCTTTAAAGCGTTGTATAATTCGTCCATTGCCTTCTCACGCAATTAAGTATCAGTGCCATCAAATCATTATATGCGGACGGCGAGTTGGCGCTCGAACCTACTCCGCCCCCTTCACCGTCTGCAGGCGCACGTTGCGGAACGCGCACGGGCTGCCGTGGTTTTGCAAGCAGACATACCCGCACAGCGGCTTGTCCTTGATCGCGGGAATCTTCGACTGATCGACGTCCTGCACCTTGCGGTCGTTGATCGTGATCTCGATGCGCGGACCGGTGCAGCGGATTTCCACGGTGTTCCACTGGCCGGCGGGCTTGATGGCGTTTTCCGTCGGCGCCACGTAACGGTACAGCGAACCGGTGCTGTGCTCGTCGGCCGGCTTGCCGGCGTCGTCTTGTAGCTGGATCTCGTAAGCGGCGAACGATGGTCGCGTTTGCCGCACGCTGCGATAGGGAACGGTGCGAATGCCGATGCCGCTATTGGCGCGCGGCTCGGGCTTGAACTCAGCCTGTAGCACGAAGTCGCATACCTTGCGATCGAATCGCAAGAAGCCAAAGCCGCCACCGCCGCAGCGCACCTCGCCGTCGACCACGGTCCACACGGGCAAGGTCTTGTCGCCGTCCTTGCGAATGCTCGTTCCTTCGACAACCCAGCCCGACAGGTCCTGCCCGTTGAAGATCTCTTCGAAGGCCGCCGCATCGGCGGCATCGGCCGGCGCGTAAAGAACAACCACAAGCAAGATCGCGGCGAGCGTACTGAACAACTGACGAAGATAACAGCTCATGAGTCGTGTATTCCTTGGTGCCGGGCGAATCGTGTGCCACTGGTAGCTTGCCTACCAGTATTTGTCGAGTGTTCTGCACTGGTGGGCAAGCCGCCAGTGGCACTCCACCACGGTTTTGCACTTCCGAATAAATCGTTTCCTCAGGTCGATCATAGTCGCGTCGATCACGGATTTCGCGCTTTTATTTCGGGCCGATCGCATACAGGGCATCGAAGGCGCGCAAGTAAATCCGGCCGCCCGAGATCGCGGGCGAGGCCGAAATCTGCACGGCGTCCTTGTCTTCGCCCAACTTGTTCGTGGCCAGCAGTTCGAATTGCCGGCCCGCCTTGACCACGGTGACCACGCCGTCGCGCGACGTCAGGTAGATTTTGCCGTCGGCGTAGACTGGCGATGCCCGATGACGCTGATTGTGCGTCCGCTCCTGATAAAGTTCGCGTCCGCTCTTAGCGTCCATGCAGATCAGCACGCCATTTTCCCGGCACAGATAGACCAGTCCGTCGTGTACCACGGGTGACGGCACATCGGGCGTGTTTTGGGGGCGCGTCCACACGTGCCCTTCTTGCGTCTCGGAAATGTCGCCGCGGGCGTCAGGCGAGATGCCCAGTACCGGACCGTTCTTCGCGCTGGGTACCACGACCAGGCCTTCGGCGGCCACGGGCGAGGCCACGAACCGCAGCGTGGGATTGTAATTCCCCTTCGGATTCAAGCCGCCGCAGCGCCAGATTTCGGCGCCGTCAGACAATCGGTGCGCCACGACGTAGTCGCAACCGTGCGTCAGCAAAAACTCGTGTCCCGCGTCGCGATAGAGCACGGGCGAGGCGTAAGAGTGTTCGCATTCTGCCCGGGCGTCGCTGGGGCGCTTCTGCTGCCAGATTTCCGCGCCAGTTTTTTTGTCCAGACACGCGACCAACGCCTTGCCGGTTTGAAGCAATTGCAAATACAGCTTGTCACCGTCGAGCACCGGCGTCGACGTCATGCCAAAAGAGATATTGAACTTGCCGTACCGGTCCTGCAGGTTGAATTTCCAAACTTCATTGCCGGCGAAATCAAAGCACGCCAGGTCGCCCGTGCCCATCAGGGCCCAGACGTGCTTCCCGTCCGTGCAGGGCGAGGGAGAAGCGTAGTTTCCTTCGTCGCCGCGCACTTCCTGATCGCCCGTGCCCACGAGCCGTTCCCATAGCTGTCGCCCCGCCGTATCGACGGCCAACAGCACCAGGTCGCGTCCTTTGGCGCTTGTGAGAAAGATATGATCTTCCCACACCACGGGCGTGGCGCCGGCCGGGCCTGGCAGCGGCAATCGCCAGGCAACGTTCTCCGTGCCGCTCCACGTAGTGGGCAAGCCCGTCTCGGTACTCGTGCCATCGTCGCGCGGGCCGCGCCATTGCGGCCAATTCTCGGCCTGCGTCACCGCGGTCGCGAGCGCAACCAGAACCAACGTGGCCAGTCCAAAAAAACGGGAAGAAGAATGCTTCACCATGCCAACAAGATCCGCGCGGGGGTGGTGGGGGTAGGCTAGTCGACGCTGTGCGGCGTGTCCCGTGTGTTGTCGCTCATGGATTCGGGCGGGTCAAGCCGCGGCGCGGAGTGCGTCGGGCGTCCTCTTTCTATTCCCCTCCCTGACAGGGAGGGGCCAGGGGAGGGTAACGGCGTCCGCAACGCGCGGCTCACCATTCATTCCCGCGCCGCGCACATTCTCTCTCCATTGGCTCTCAACTCGTCGCGAGCGTTTCCCCCTCACCTAACCTCTCCCGCCTCTCCCGAGGGGAGAGGGACTTTCACGGGGAACGCCTGAATGAATTGAATATCGCGCGATCACGGCCTCTTTCATTTGCCGATCCGCCGCGGCAGCGCCGTGGGGTTTTGCGCCGCCGGCACGACTTGCACGTCGTCGAAGTCCGCGCGGCCGGTTCCACCGCCCAAACCAATCTCGACGAGCATTAGCCGCGCGCGCCCGGGCACCACGATCCGCGACGAGTCGCGCGACCAATCGCGCGTGCCTGACCAGGGGCCGAGAACTTCCTGGCCGAGTTCGATATCGTCTTCGTCGTAGAACGACACGCGCACGGCCGGTCGTTCGGCCAACGCCTGCCCCGGCTCGACATCGCGCGTGGCGACAACGGCCGACACATCGATCGCGCGCACTTCGCGCCCGTCGAGCCGCACGTGCTGCTGGGCGCGCGCGGCGCGGCCGGGCACGGCATTGTCGAAGCGTAAAAAATGCCGGCCACGTGGCGCGCC
This sequence comes from Pirellulales bacterium, assembly GCA_035546535.1. Classification (NCBI taxonomy): domain Bacteria; kingdom Pseudomonadati; phylum Planctomycetota; class Planctomycetia; order Pirellulales; species Pirellulales bacterium. The sequence goes on from DASZWQ010000048.1 coordinate 16,791, forward strand.
GTCCGCTTCGACCCGTTGCGCTTGTTGCACGAAATACCAGCCCGCCGGACGCGACGACTCCCGCGGCGCGAGCTGTTCGAAGTTACCGTTCGAGATGAGATTCTCGTCGTTCGAAGCAGCCGGCGTATCGGCTCCGAGCGGCGCCGCGACAACAAGCGCACAGCAAACGACAATGGCCGCCAACTTCGCGGCACGCGCGCAAAAACATGTAGACGACGTCATCATTCGCTCATGACCATTTGTGGTGCAGGCGTCTCGCCTGCTTACTCCATGCGGCAAGGCCCGGTGCCCCTCCGGCGTAGCGGACGGCGGATCGTATGCCCTGGTACCTTGTCTACCCGCCTGTGTCCCATTTCGCACTGGTGGGCGAGCCACCAGTGGCACCCTATTTCAGGTCTCGAAACAGCGCCTTAAGCCTACCACGAAGGAAAAGGTACATTTCTGGGATGGGCCGATCGAATCATTCAATTCGCTACCGCCGGCGCTTCACACTGGCGCTTGCGCTCCTGGCGCTACCAGGTTGTTCTGCATGCGCCGCGTGCGCCGCGGCAGCGCCGCCAGCGCCGGACGCCACGGATCAAGACGCGCAGGCGGCGCGGCACGACGTCGAGCGCACTGGCGGCAGCGTCGAGCTGGTGCCGGCCGGCGACGACGCGCCTCCCTTTGCGGCCGTGCGCTATCTCGGCGACGACAGCGGGCTCGATGCGATCCCTGCCATCGAGCGCGTGCGCTGGCTCGATCTCGGCCGATCGAAAGTTACCGACGCCGGCATGGCGAAGATCGCGGCGCTCGCCGACCTCGAAATTCTCTACCTGGGCGAAACGCGCGTCGGCGATGCGGGGCTCGCGCCGCTGGTGGCGCTCGACAAGCTCGAAGGTCTTTACCTGCAAGGCGCGCCGGTCACGTCCGCCGGGCTTAAGCACGTTGCCCGCCTCCGCCAATTGCGCTGGCTGAACCTGTCGTTCACGCAGATCGATGCCGCCGGTCTGTCGCTCTTGAAAGATTGCCCTCGGCTCGCCGGGCTGTGGCTGTCGCACACCCGGGTCGACGATCGCGGCGCGCAGGCTCTGGCCGAGCTGGCGAACCTGCGCAGCTTGAAACTGACGGGCACCCAGATCACGGACGCCGCCATGCCGCACGTGTCGCGGCTGAAACAGCTCGACACGCTCTGGCTCGCGGAGACGGCTGTCGGCGACGCCGGGCTGCGACAGATTGCCGCGCTTACGTCGCTCGCCTGGCTGTTCCTCGACGACACGGCGGTAACCGACGCCGGGCTGGCCTCGCTGGCCGGGCTCGGCAAGCTCGAACGCCTGTCGCTGGCGAACACCCAGATCACGGACGCCGGCGCCGCGCGGCTGGCCGATCTCGATCGACTGGAATTCCTGGTGCTCGACGGCACCCACGTGACCGGCATGGGGCTCGCCGGTCTCCAGCGCCTGGCATACCTGGGGCTGCGCGGCTCGGGGGCTGCGGACAACGGGGTGACGAGCATCGCCCGCGACCTGCCGGCGCTGGCCGGGCTCGACCTCTCTGAAACGGCCGTCACGGATCGTGGCCTTGCCGCGCTTGATGGCATGAAGACCTTGCGGCAATTGCTCTTACGTCGGACCAAAACCACCGAAGCAGGGCGCAGCCGGCTCGCGCAGCGGCTGCCGCAGTTGGAAATCGTGCCCTGAGGGCTGAAAAACCCCGGTGCCGTGATTTCGGTAGCTGGCCCTTTCTACAGGCCTGGGGCCGTAGGGTGCGCCGTTGCGCACCGGTCGCAAAGTCATCGCGCCACGGCACCCACAGGTGGTGCCCACAGGGCACCCCACGAGGTCGTGGGTGCCGGCTACCGATGGCCCTTTGCCGGCTGCCCGCTGCCCTCATCCCTCTGGCCTTGCACGGGCCACAAAATAATTATCAAAAGCCTTGCAACGATCACGGTTTATCGTAGATAATGGCATCCGCCATGACCGGGTTCCAGGGCACGCATGCGCGTTGCCGGGGGATTCGTACTCGTCGCCAGATTCTGGTCTCACCCATTGGTCCGTTCCACCGTCACCGGGCTCATCGGCTACGGTGTGGGAAGCGGTCCCGAGGGGGGCGATCCTGAGGGGGGCCCAGGCGAGCGCCGTTTCGCGCGGCGCTTGATAGCTAATCGAGAGAGTGGCGTGTTTGTGCTAGCGTATCATGCTCGGTCGATTATTTATTTGCCGAGCCGTGTGCGATTGTGTCGGTCCGGTTTTAATCTTTTCTCATCCGGAGGAGTGTGCGATGTCTCGTTCGTGGCCTACATCCCGTCGCCGCGGGGCGTTCACGCTGGTCGAGCTACTAGTCGTGATCGCCATCATCGGCATTTTGATCGCTCTGTTGCTACCCGCCGTGCAAATGGCGCGCGAAGCGGCCCGCCGCGCGCAATGCTCGAACAATCTGAAGCAGCTCGGGCTGGCCTTGCAGAACTATCACGATTCGTTCAACAAGCTGCCGTACGGGGCCCGCGTCCAGGGCAATTCAACCGCCGGTTATAGCTGGGGTAACTCATTCTGGGTCGGCTTGCTGCCGTATGCCGAAGGGCTCTCGGTCAGCCAGCAGTGGAACAACACGCTTCCCAACAATGCCCTGGTCGGCTGGATGAACATGGGCCCGGGATCGACCACTCTTGTAAGTACCACCTACCCCAACGCGCTGATCGTCGGTAACCCGACCAGCAATACGGGCAACCCACAAGGTTTCCGGCCGGCGTACATGCTTTGTCCGTCGAGTCCTTTGACGCAGTTCTTTATGGGGGGCGTCAGCGTCAATGGGAACGCCGTTCCCACGCAAATCGTGCAGCCGACTTATGCCGGCGTGGCCGGGGCCACGTGCGTGCCGGGAACCGGTACTCCAGACGGCGGGCAGGACGGTACAGGCCAAACGGTCAACGGCATTATTGCCGGCCAGTATGGCCTCGGCATGGACCTTACCAATCCTGCTAGCCCTGTGGTAAAGCAAGACGCTCGCTACCAGTGGTGTAGTGCGGGCCTCGTGTGCGGCAACGGCTCGCTCATCCCTGGCAAGGCGATCGGCCTGGCCGGCCTCTCCGACGGCACCAGCAACACGATGGTGATCTGCGAGCAATCGGGCTGGCAATACTACGGCGCCGCGCAAGGAGCCGCGGGCAAGCAGGGTGACTTCCGCGCAAGCGCACTGTTTGGCGCCTTTACCGGCGCAAGCCTCCCCGGTTCGCCGGGTGGGACTCCTCCCTTTGCTCCCGCGGGGACAACCACGTCGAATCCCAATGCTCAGTCAATTGGCGCCGCTCATGCGGTGACCTCGATCCGCTGGCCGGTGAACGCGTTTGCGGGCCGCATCAATCAGGGTGCGAACAGCGCTGTGGGGAGTTACCCGCTCATTCCGCTGTTGACCAATGTAAGCCTTGACACGCCTGCCCAGTTCGGCGTTTGCCCCACCAGCGGCGGTTCAACGGCGATTCCACCGGCCACCATCCTGACCGGCGCCAACTCGGGTTTGTTTTCGCAACACCCGGCCGGCGCCCAGGCGGCGATGGGGGACGGCTCGGTGAAGTTCTTGAAGAACGAAACCGACATGGTCGTGCTCAAACGGTACGCGGTCCGCGATGATCGGCTGCCGATTACCGACTCGGTGAACTGAGCCGCGCCGGAAAAGACTCGCCTGAAAGGGTGAATCTAGGAAAGCGCGTCCTCGAGTTTTCGCAGCGATTCGCAGCCCGCGGAGGAACGAAAATCCTCCGCGGGCTTTTTCCTGCGCGCTTTGTCGCGATGATGCCGGTGGCCCGTAGGGTGCTCTGCGAGCACCAGAAGCCAGAGTACGGTGTCGCGCGCGCAACAGGCGTAGCGTGCTCTGCGAGCACCAGAAGCCAGAGTACGGTGCCGCGCGAGAGTTGTAGGGTGCTCTGCGAGCACCAAAAGCACACGGACCGTGTTCGGCGCGCGCAAAGCCCAGGCGCGCCAACATCCGCGGCCTGGTGCCCACAGGGCACCCTACTTTGCGCGGTAGAAGCCCGCGCGGCGGGCGAGGTCCTGGGAAAAGGCGTCCCAGCGGGCCGGCCGTTAAACTGGCTGTCTGCAGGTCCCGCCTGCTGGGCGTTGGTGCCCACGGCTCCGTAGCGTGCTCTGCGAGCACCAGAAGCACCTAACAGCGATCGGCGCGCGCAAAGCGTACGCGGCGCGCAATATGTACCCAACGCAGGTGCCTGGTGCCCACAGGGCACCCTACTTCGGCGCCATGCGGATGGCGCCGTCGAGGCGGATGGTTTCGCCGTTGAGCCTCGTGGTCTCAACGATGTGGCGCACGAGCGCCGCGTATTCGGACGGCTGGCCCAGCCGCGGCGGGAACGGCACTTGCGCGCCAAGAGACTTGCGGGCCTCCTCGGGCAGCGAGGCCATCATCGGCGTGTCGAACAGGCCCGGCGCGATCGTCACGACGCGGATGCCGAGTTTGGCGAACTCGCGGGCGATCGGCAGCGTCATGCCCACCACGCCTCCTTTGGAAGCTGAATAAGCAGCCTGGCCGATCTGCCCGTCGAAGGCCGCCACGCTGGCTGTGTTGACGATCACGCCGCGCTCGCCATCGGCCAGGGGAGCCGCCTGGGCCATCGTCGCGGCGGCGAGCCGGATGACGTTGAACGTGCCGACCAGGTTGATCTGGATAACGCGCGAGAAAAGGCCCAGGTCGTGAATGCCGTCGCGCCCCAGCACGCGCGCCGCCACGCCGATCCCGGCGCAATTCACGGCGCCCCGCAAACTGCCGTAGCTGCGCACCGCTTCGTCGACGGCGGCTTGCACGCTCTTCTCATCAGAGACGTCGGTGCGGACGAAGCGGGCCGCGGCGCCGATCTCAGCGGCCAACGAGCGGCCCGTCTCTTCATTCACGTCGGCGATGATGCAGTTGCCGCCGGCGCGAACCAGCTCGCGCACAGTCGCCGCGCCCAAGCCTGATCCACCGCCGGTGACGAGAAAGGTTGCGTCTTTGAGATTCATGGAAGTAGTCAGTAGTCAGTAGTCAGTAGTCAGTAGTCGGTAGTCAGAAAAGAATAAGCAGAGGACAGAGGGTGCTAATCCCCCTCCCTTTCAGGGAGGGGTTAGGGGAGGGTCTCGGTTGTCCGCAGCGCACTCGCGCGATTTCAACGGCACGCCAAGCTTCGCTGACCGATGCGCCCCTCACCCTGCCCTCTCCCGATGGGAGAGGGTATTAATGTCGCTAGTCAGTAGTCAGTAGTCAGAAGTCAGAAAAAAATAGGCAGAGGACAGAGGGCGCTAATCCCCCTCCCTTTCAGGGAGGGGTTAGGGGAGGGTCTCGGTTGTCCGCAGCGCACTCGCGCGATTTCAACGGCACGCCAAGCTTCGCTGACCGATGCGCCCCTCACCCTGCCCTCTCCCGATGGGAGAGGGTTTTAATGTCGCTAGTCAGTAGGTAGTGGCGCAACAATTAGTGGGCAATAGGCAGAACCAATTAGTGGGCAGCAGGCAGAGGGCAGAGGGCAGTAATTAAAGGAGTAGTATCGGCTTCGCGGCAGGCGCGAGCAAGTGGATCGGTGCGGGGCGATATGCCGGCCGCGCCGATCCGCCGACGGCAATGAGCGATCGCACAGCGATCGCCTTCTGGTCACTGCCCGCTGCCTACTGCCCTCTGCCCTCTGCCCTCTGCCCTCTGCCCTCTGCCTACTGCCTACTGCCCGCTGCCTGCTGCCCTCTGCCCTCTGCCCGCTGCCGACTTCTTAAAGCCGCTCGATGATCGTGGCCGTGGCCATGCCGTGGCCGATGCACATGGTTTGCAGGCCCAGGCGGCCGCCGGTGGCTTCCAGGCCGGTGAGCATCTTGGCCATCAACCCTGCGCCGGTCGCGCCCAACGGATGCCCGTGCGCGATGGCGCCGCCCCATGGGTTGACCTTTTCCATGTTGGGCTTGAGCTCCTTGGCCCAGCCCAAGACGACCGAGACGAACGCCTCGTTGATCTCGAACCAGTCGATGTCGTTGATCGAGAGGCCGGCGCGCTTGAGGGCCTTGATCGTGGCCGGAATGACGCCGGCCAGTTGCAGCGTGGGATCGTCGCCGACAGCCACGCGGGCCAGGAACCTGGCGCGCGGTTTGAAGCCGTCGGAGAGGGCCGCTTCGCGATCGGCAATCAGCACCGCCGCCGCTCCGTCCGAAACCTGGCTGCTGTTGGCCGCCGTGACGACGCCGTTGCCGTCGGGCCGAAACACCGTGGGCAGCGAGGCAATTTTTGCGGCGTCGATTACCTCGCGAATTCCCTCGTCGCGGGTGAGGGTTACCGTGGCGCCCGCGCCGTCGAGCCCCGCGGTTGGCAGGATTTCCTTGTTGCGCTTGTCGCGGGCCGCGGCGGCCGCGCGGCGATGGCTTTCCATCGAAAAGGCGTCGACGTCGCCGCGCGTGATCTTCCACTTGTCGGCCATCCGCTCGGCGCTTTCCCCCTGGTGGATCAGGTTGAATCGTTCGATCACGACCGGGTTGAGCTTGTCGAGCGAACCGACGTCGCTGAACATGGGGGCCCGCGTCATGTGCTCGATGCCGGAACCGATCGCGTAGGCGGCATCGCCGGCGGCGACTTCTTGCGCAGCAAAATGAATCGCCTGCTGGGCCGAGCCGCACATGCGGTTCAGCGTCACGGCCGGCACTTCGACGGGAAAGCCTGCCAGAAACACGCCCAGGCGGCCGATGTTCGCGCCCTGCTCGCCGGCTTGCGTGACGCAACCGTTGACAACGTCCTCGATCTTCGCGGGCGGAATGCCGACGCGATCGGTCAGCCCCTTCAAAGCCTGCGCCAAGAGCACGTCAGGACGAATCTCGCGGTACGCGCCCCCTTTGCGGCCAAACGGCGTGCGCACGGCATCAATAATCACCGGTTGTGGCATGACGATACTCCTTACGCGGTAATCGGTAGTCGGGAATTAGTAGGCAGAGGGCAGCCGGCAGAGGGCAGTAGTTGATAATCGGTAATTAGCAGGCAGTAATAGTTATCGGAAATTCCCCTCCCTTTCAGGGAGGGGTTAGGGGAGGGTCTCGATTGTCGGCTGCCTACAAACGTTACTTCACTTCATTCCTTCCATGGCACCTTCAAACTTCGCTGAGCGAGTCACCCCTCACCCTGACCTCTCCCGCAATACTGTTCGGCACGCTTTTTGCGCCATGGGTGGGTGTGTTATTTGTTGAAGCCATCTCAACCGAGGGAGGGCTTGCAATGACACGGAGGTCGACGCCGGCGGTGGTTGCGGGGAAGTTGCAGGGTTTCAAGTATTTCTCGTTGGTTTCCGATTTGTTGGAGCGGTTGCGGCCGGTGGGCACGGCGCGCGATAAGGCCGGCAATCGGGAACTGTTCTTCGATCAGTATGCGGCCTTGCTGCTGCTGTATTACTTCAATCCGACAGTCACTACTTTGCGCGGCATCCAGCAATTTACCACGCTGGAAAAAGTGCAGAAGTTGTGCGGCGTGCGGCCCACGGCGATGGGCTCGTTGAGCGAGGCGGCGCGCGTGTTCGATCCGCGAGCCGTCGAATCGATCATCACCGAGCTTGCGACACAAGCGGTCGCCTCCGCCGGGAACCTGCCGTCGGCCAAGGAAGCGGCGTTGGCAGGTTTGATCGCTGTCGATGGCAGCCTGCTGCCGGCCTTGCCCAAGATGGCCTGGGCGTTGTGGCAGGACGCGCAGCATCGCGCGGCTAAGCTGCACGTGGCGTTTGCGGTCTTTCCCCAGGTTCCGCTGACAGCCACGATTACCGCCGGCAATGCCTCGGAACGCCACGAGCTTCGCGGGTTTGTTCAGCCGGGCGGGTTCTATGTGGCCGATCGCGGCTACGCCGATTATTCGCTGTTTCGCGAATTCGATGCTCAGCAGGCGCGGTTCGTCATTCGCGTTCAAGAAAACGCGGTCTTCGAGATCGTCAGGGAGAATCGCTTGTCGCCGGACGACCTCGCGGCTGGCGTGATTCGCGACGTCACGGTCCGACGGCTCGGCACGGCTAAGCACAACGCGTTGCTGACAAGTCCCTTGCGGATCGTAGAAGTTCATGGAAGCGAACCGGGCCAGCGCTGGCTGCTGGCCACCAACGCCCACGATCTGTCGGCGGAATTGATTAAAATCGCTTATCATCATCGCTGGCAAATCGAACTGTTCTTTCGCTGGCTCAAATGCGTCCTAGGCTGCAAGCACCTGCTGAGTCACAGCCAGTCCGGCGTGACACTGCAAGTCTACTTCGCCATCATCGCTGCCTTGCTCATCGGCCTGTGGATCGGCGTCAAACCCAACAAACGACTCTACGAAATGCTCTGCCACTACCTCAGCGGCTGGGCCACACTCGACGAACTTGAGCAAGCTATCGCCAAACATCACGCCACAGCGAAACCCCCGTAGCAAATCTTGAACCGAACACTATTGCCCTCTCCCGAAGGGAGAGGGTTTTTCGTGCAACGATTTCGGCTGGGGGTATGGTCGTGCGCCATTCTTGTGATCATCGCCGCGTGCGCGAGCGGATGTGGCAGCGCCACGCAAGATGACCAACTTGCCAAGCGAGACGAGAAACCTGTCGAGGCGGCGAAAGGGCCCGAGCCCGCGATCGAAGCACCGACCGCTGCGGCGCCAGGGTCTGGCGAAGCACAGGTGGACGAAACTCTTGGCGCAGTGCCTTCTGGTCTTTCTCCGCCGCCGGAGTTGCCGCATACGAAGCCGGAGCGGCTGTTCGTAACGGCGGGGGTGGGGCCTTTAATGTGCGACGTTTATATCTTGCTCGATGGCCACGAGCCTTACGAACCAGTCGATCGACTGGTGAAGGACTTGCTGGGGTCGCTCGAAGCGACAGATGAACCTCCCGCCTGGCAGGCGGTTGTTGACAGCCCGTCGATCCGTTTCGGCCAGTTCGGCGCCGCGGCGCTCTCGACGGACGCCGCTCGCCGGCAAGCCATCAGGCGCTATGACGATAATCGCGATGGCCTGGCGCAATCCGAGGAATTGCGACGATTTCTCTTGGGAGGCGACTGGCTGACGTTTACTTCGACCGGCGCCGTCGGCGATTGGCGCGCCGCCGAATCCGCGACATGGCGGTTGCTCGACGTCGATACTGATGGCGTACTGTCGCCTGCCGAGATCCAAGCGGCGCCCGATCGTTTACGATCGCGTGACCAGCGTGGCGACGAAATCATCTCCGCCACAGAGATCGCGGAGCAGGGGCCGGAAACGTCCAACCGTCCTGCCGCGGATATCACCGAGAAACCCGTGGCGGCGATTCTCTCGCCGCGCACCGATTGGGAGCAGCTGTGGCGCACGATGCGGGATGCATTTCCTGATTTCCGTCACGCAGAATCGGGTGGAGGGCGAGCGATGAATCATTTGGTCTCCAGCTTCGACAAGAACCAAAACGGGAGACTCAGCGCTGAAGAGCTTGCAGAAATCGTTAAGAGGCCTTGGGAAGTAGTCGCCGTCGTCCAGTTTGGCCATTCACCAGACGATGACACGACCTCGCCCGTTATTGACTTGCGGACGGGCATCCGATCGTGGTCGGGGAAAATAGGCCTTCCAGGAAGTCCCGAGGCCGCGCTGATCTCGGCCAACCAGTGGCTCGAATGGAAGTTGTACGAGAATCGAACCGAGAATCGCGACGCCGGCGCCGTTGCGGCCGCACTCTTCCAGCAACGGGACAAAAACCTTGACCACGCGCTCGATCGGAGCGAGACGGAAGATGCCGCAGGGCCGCTTGCGCCGTTCGAGGCCATCGATCTCGACGCCAATGACAAGATATCGCCGAGCGAATTGCAAACGGTTCTTGACCGCAAGGAGCGGATCGAGAATGCGCGATTTCATATGAGCGTGATGCGTCCGAGCGATCGACTCTTCGCCACGCTCGACGTTGATCACGATGGGCAGTTGGGAGCACGAGAGATTGCCGGCGCCGCCGCGCGGTTACTCTCGTGCGACATGCCGGTCGACGGCCACATCCACCCGGACGAGATTCCCGACCGCACCGTGGTGCGGATCGACCACGGCATGCCGGCAGTCCGAAGCCGCTCGAATGATTCCACGGCGGTCAGTGTGGCGGAAAGCCGCGGGCCCCACTGGTTCGTGCGCATGGACGCCAACGGCGACGGGGATCTCTCACCGCGTGAGTTCCTGGGATCGGCCGAGCGCTTCGCCGAGTTTGACGCGAACCACGATGGCTTCATCGACCCGCGCGAGGCCGGGCGGGCCGGCGAAAAGTAAGTGAGTAATTTCGACGATTGTTTCTCAGGACACCCTAGGCGTCGAACAATCTAGGCCGGTTATGAATCAGTTAAGGGGCTTCCGCTAGCGAGATAGGGCCCCGGAGGGGCTCGAATTCGGCTCATTGATTCGACTGTCGGACTTTCGGCGTGCCTCCCTCGAACAACAACGCGGACTTAGCGGAATTCCTCGATAGTGAATTGCCGATGCTACTCGGCTTCCGCCCAGATGCGCACGGCGCCCTCCTCGTCGACTTCGACGTGAATCACGTTGGGCCGGCAGCAGACGGGACAATCCTCGACGTATTCCTGGCTTTCGCCGGCCGAGAGATCGAGCGGGACGACGATCTCCTCGCCGCAGGCATCGCAGATATAGCTGGCCTCGTCCTGCATCGGCGCCTAGGCGATCGCGGCCTCGTAGAGGCGATACGTCTTGTACCGCCGACCGCCAACTTTTTCGATTGTGCGATTGATCAGATCGTTGTCTTCCAGCGTCCAGCTCAGTTCGGCGCCGGTGTACCCACGCGCGATGCCGGCGGCCAACGTTTGCAGGATGAACATTTCGACCACGCCACGGCGGCGAAACTTTTCCACGACGCCCAGCACGGCCATGCGCGCCGTCTTGATGTGCCGCACGTTGTACAACAGCCGCGCCAACCCGATCGGCAAGCCAAACGTCGTTAGTCGGCCGTTGATAGGACGCGTGGCTTCGTTGAAGTCGGGCAGCGTAATGCACAGGCCGGCCGGCTCGCCATCGACCTCGGCCAATAGCACCAGTTCGGCTACGGCGTACTTTTTCAGTTCGAGCGCCAGGTGCTTGAACTCTGCGTCGGTCATTTTGACGAAGCCCCAGCTCTTTTCCCAGGAGTCGTTGTACGATCCTTGGCAACGAGCGACTTCGGCGTCGAAATTCTTCCGCGAGATCGGCCGCACCGTCACGCCGCCGCGCGCGGCGAAGCGCTCGGCCCGCTTGGCCCACTTGTGCAGCATGTCGTTGGAGTCGTCGAACCACCAGGCGAACAGGTCTTTGGCTTTCACGAGCCCGCAGGCTTCCAACAAAGCGCCATAGTAGGGCGGATTGTGGTTCATCATTACCCGCTGCGGCGTGTCGAAGCCGTCGATCAGCAGCCCGCAGGGGTAGTTCGTCGAGTAATCGATCGGTCCGAATATTTCGGCGCGTCCGCGGCGGCGCAGCCATTCGCCGGCGGCGATCAAGAGCGCCTGCGCCACGCTCGGATCGTCGATCGATTCGAACATGCCGAAACAGCCGAGATTCGTGCCGTGCTGCTGGTTGTAGTTCGGGTCGTCGCTCGCCAGTACGCGTCCTACTGGTTGTCCGGCCTGATAGGCGACAAACTGCGTGGCGGCGCCGTGGCCATAGAACGGGTGCTTGCGCGGATCGAGAAATGCCTTCACGTCGAGCAACAGGGGCGGCGCCCAGTTGGGGTCGCGTTCGTAAATCCGCCAGGGGAACTTTACGAACGTGTCGCGATCGCGGCGCGTCGTGACCTCGCGGACTTCGATCGTGGCACTCGTGTGACGAAGAATGACGTGGCCTGCTCGACTCGTTTGAAGTACGGCGTTTTTTTCGACCACGGGCGCTTGTGCATTGGCGATCGAGGGGACCGGCTTCGGATCGGCCGAGGCTGCCGGAAAACCTGTCGCACGTATACGCACGGTGCTTCCCGTGAATCGCACGGTGTCAGTGTTCATGGGCCGCTTTCGAGGGGGGTTGGCGTGCCAAAGCACTCTCCACACCAACGAAAGCGCAACCCGGGCTAAATTGTTGCAGACTTTTTTTGAAATCGGCCGAAGGGGTCGGCACCGTACAGTTTACAGCGTTTGCGCGGTACGTCCGGAAAATTCCTAGAGAGTTTCGGGGATAACACGGTTGAACGGGTGAACGCCGCCGCCTTCATTCCTCGCGCCGGGCACGTTATCGGGCTACCTTGGCAGCACATCGGCCGCGCCGAAACAGTACTCGGCCAAGCGATGCCCGCACCACACGGCGAGCAGGCCAAGAACGCAACTTAAGACAACATTCAGGAGGGCCAGCCCCATGCGCCCTTCGCGAGCCATCAAGATTGTTTCCAAACCGAAGGCCGAAAAGGTGGTGAACCCGCCTAGCACTCCCACCAATAGACCGATGCGTATCTCGTCGCGGATAGGAAAGGGGCCGCTGAACGTGGCGTAGAGCAGGCCGATGGCGAAGCAACCCAGAATGTTGACCAGCATCGTGCCGAGCGGAAACACCAGGCCCGTCACGCTGTAGACGGCCCCCTGCATCCAATAACGCGCCAAGGAGCCGATCGCGCCGCCGCTGGCGATGAGAATCCATTTCACCTTATGTCTCCCTGACAAGATCGCGTCATGCCCTGCCCGGTTACGAGAAACGTGGAGTCGCGAGCATAACATATCGTCACCGGCGCTGGGTGGCGGAGAGGAGCGTACCGGACGGGCGCTGCGTTGCGGGCTCTGTGATTCGTGGAAATCGGGGCTTGTATCGAATTTCTGGCCCCGCGATTATCCAAGGCGTAAACTTAAGAGGTCATTTTGTAGGGGGCGCGCTCTTATCGGGCGCCACAGTTGGCACGGGGCGGACTGCCATGCAAACGATCGACTACATCTATCGCTTCGATCCGCGCAATCCGAGTGCGAAACCATCCCCGCCCGATGCCGAGGCGGCACGCAAGCAGTTGGAGGACGGCAATCGCATGTTCTCCAAGTGGATGGCCAGTTGCCGTACCAGCACCTTGACCAGCGGAGAGGAGCCGCGCTACGTGGTGGCGTGCAACGGTCTCGAGGTGGGCATGGTGCGCCGCGAAGGGGGTATGCCCATGCAGGCGCCCTTCGCGGTCGTGGTCGGTTGTTCCGACGCCCGGGTGCCGACCGAGATGATCTTCGGCCAGGGTTTCAATGACCTGTTCGTGATTCGCGTCGCTGGCAACGTGCTGGGCGACGTCTGCCTGGGGAGCATCGATTTCGCCGTTACCGCACTTGCCGAAAGCGTCAAGGTCGTGGTGATGCTGGGGCACAGCGGCTGCGGCGCCGTCACCGGCGCGGTTGACGCGTACCTGCGGCCGATGAAGTTCTGGTCGCGGTCCACGTCGCGTTCGCTGCGCTCGATTTTGCACAAGATCTTTGTCGCGGTGCGCGAGTCGGCCAACGGCTTAAAGGAAGTGTGGGGGCCCGACGCGCGCGACATGCCCGGCTATCGCGAGGCGCTGATCGAAACCGCCGTGTGCTTGAACGCCGCGCAGGCGGCTTTCGATTTGCGGCAGGAAATCGAGTTGGCGGGCCGCTGGGAAATCGAAGTCTTGTACGCGGTCTACAGCCTGCACAATCACCAGGTGATGATGCCGGTCGATCCGCAGGCGCCGCCGTCGGATGAGAATGTGCGGCTGGCCTACGCCCCCACCAATCCGCGCGAATTCAACGCCCTGGCGATCCGCATGGCTGAAATTCTCAAGCCCGGCACCGGGGGCGGATCGCACGCGGTGCGGAGTTCGGGGGATGCAGCCGCCAACGGGGAACAATCTCGACGCAGTGGCGAGCAGCCCAATGCCGAGCCCGGCGGCCCGCCGAACCCAATCGGTTGACGCGCCGCCCGAGTTCTTTTCCTCGGCGGGCCGCAGGAGAACTGCAAAGCCTGTAGCCGGGGTCTGCTCCCCCGGAAGCGGCCCGTGAAATCCCGGCCTCGCAGAGGCCGGCTGCAGAAGATACGCGCGCAGAACCTCAACTTTGCAGGTCTCCTGAGGCGGAACGACCGCTCTGGCCCTGACCCACGGCCGGGTGCCAAAATGGCAACCGGAAAACCGCTCCCGGAAATGGCGCGCCGCTCACACCCTAAACGCGACTATTAAGTTGATCCACAGCAGCAGCTTACGGCCGATGCCTCTGGCCGTGGCACAAGGCTTGCTTTTCTGGCGTTGCCCTGGCCGTGTCTGCCAATATTGGCGGAGGTCGCGGCAGGCCATCACCAAACCACCCAAAAATACGATCGCGGGAACCGCCACTCGACCGGGCGATGCCGAGGCTTCGCGTCACGGTTCGCCAGCGGACTTCCCAAAATTCACTCGCCCAACAGGAGGATTCCGCTGTGGCAAAACAGATGGTGTTCGATGACGAGGCACGTCAGCCGCTCTTGGCTGGCGTCGCAAAGCTGGCCCGAGCGGTTCGCAGCACGCTAGGCCCACGCGGCCGCAATGCGGTGCTGGACAAGGGCTGGGGTTCGCCGAAGGTCACCAAGGACGGCGTGACCGTGGCCGAAGACATCGAGTTGGAAGATGTGTACGAGAACCTCGGCGCGCAGTTGGTGAAAGAGGCCGCCAGCAAAACGAACGACGTTGCCGGTGACGGCACCACCACGGCGACGGTCCTGGCCGAAGCGATCTTCCGCGAAGGCCTGAAAATGATTTCGGCCGGCGCCGACCCGATGGCTCTGCAGCGCGGCATTCTGAAGGGAACCGACGCGGTGGTCGAGGCGATCAAGAAGCTCGCTACGCCGATCAACGAGAAGAACAAGACCGAAATCAAGCAGGTCGCCACGATCGCCGGCAACGGCGACGCGAGCATTGGCGAAGTGCTTTCCGACGCTTTCTTGAAAGTGGGCAAGGACGGCGTGATCACGGTCGAAGAAGGCAAGCAAGCCGAGACGACGGTCGAAGTCGTCGAAGGCATGCAGTTCGATCGCGGCTACCTCTCGCCGCACTTCGTCACGAATCCCGACGACCAGACGGTCGAACTCGAGAATTGCCAGATCCTGATTTACGAAGAGAAGATTTCGAACGCCAAGAGCCTGGTGCCGCTGTTGGAGGCGATCAGCAAAGCCGCTAAGCCGCTGTTGATCATTGCCGAAGACCTCGAAGGCGAAGCACTCGCCACGCTGGTCGTGAACAAGATGCGTGGCATTCTCAATGTCGCGGCCGTGAAGGCACCGGGCTATGGCGATCGCCGCAAGGCGATGCTCGGCGACCTGGCCGTGTTGACCGGTGGCACGGCGATCTTCAAGGACCTCGGCATCCAACTCGATTCGGTCAAGCTCTCGGACCTGGGTCGCGCGAAGAAGGTCATCATCGACGCCGAGAACACGACGATCGTGGGTGGCGCTGGCAAAAAGCCCGATATTGATGGGCGTGCCGAACAGATTCGCCGCGAGATCGAAATCACCGATAGCGACTACGATCGCGAGAAGCTGCAAGAGCGTTTGGCCAAGCTGGCCGGCGGCGTTGCCCAGATCAATTGTGGTGCCGCGACCGAGACCGAAATGAAGGAGCGCAAGGCGCTGTTGGAAGATGCCAAGGCCGCGACCCAAGCCGCATTGGAAGAAGGCATCGTTCCGGGCGGTGGCGTGGCCTTGATCCGCAGCGAAAAGGCTCTCGAAAAACTCGACCTCAAGGGGGACGAGGCCTTGGGCGCGAAGATCGTACGCAACGTCCTCGACTACCCGCTCCGTTCGATCGCCGGTAACGCGGGCGTCGACGGCGCCGTGGTCGTGAACCGCGTGCGCAACCTGAAGGGTAAGAACGAAGGCTACGACGCCGACAAGGCGCAGTACTGCGACCTGGTGGCGGCGGGAATCATCGATCCGGCCAAGGTGGTCCGCACCGCGCTGCAGAACGCGGCCAGCGTTGCCGCTCTCTTGCTCACCACCGAATCGCTCGTCACCGAGATTCCCAAGGAAGAGGAAGAAGGGGGCGACCATCACGCTCACGACCACGGCATGGGGGGAATGGGCGGCGGCATGGGTGGCATGGGCGGAATGGACATGGGAGGCATGGGCGGAATGGGCGGCATGATGTAGGCCAGCTCGACCCCGGGTTTGTCCGAAACGTCAGATAACCATAAATCATCAAACTCGCGAATACATAAAGGACTCAACCGTCATGAAGAACGTCAAACTGCGTCCCCTGGACGATCGCGTCGTTGTCGAGCCCCGCGAAGCCGAAGAGCGTACGGCCGGCGGAATCGTGCTCCCGGATTCGGCCAAGGAAAAGCCGCAACGCGGCAAGGTCGTCTCCGTCGGACCCGGCAAGCTGTTGGATAGCGGCAGCCGCGGTCAACTGTCGGTCTCGATCGGCGACGAAGTGATCTACGGCAAGTACTCGGGCACCGAGATCGAGTTGGACGGCCGCGACGTGAAGATCCTGCGCGAGAGCGATATCCTGGCCAAGGTCGTAAGCTAGACGAAGCGAGGAACGCCGAGCGCGGAGTGATGAGCGGGAAAACGCGATAACGTGACGGGATGCCCGCTCTTTCGCTCAGCATTTATCGTTCATCACTCAGCACTTAACATAAACATGCCTTCGGCTTACCAGCCTGCCATGCGGTAAGCACCTCAAGATATTCAAGGAAACGTCAACCGTGCCCAAGCAATTGCTGTTCGAAGATCAGGCCCGAGCCAAGATGCTCAAGGGGGTCGAGAAGTTGGCGGACGCGGTCGCCATCACGATGGGTCCGACCGGCCGGAACGTCATCATCAACAAGTCCTTCGGCGGCCCCACGGTCACCAAGGACGGCGTCACGGTGAGCAAAGAGGTCGAGCTGGAAGATCACTTCGAGAACATGGGCGCGAAGCTCGTGAACGAGGTCGCTTCGAAGACGTCGGATATCGCCGGCGACGGCACGACCACCGCCACCGTGCTGGCCCGGGCGATTTTCAAGGAAGGCACGCGCAATATCGCCGCCGGCAGCAATCCCATGGCCGTGCGCCGCGGCATCGAGAAGGCGGTCGAGGCGGCGATCGAGCACCTCCGGTCGCTGGCCAAGCCGGTTTCGAGCAAGGAAGAGATCGCCCAGGTCGGCGCCATCAGCGCCAACAACGATCGCGCCGTCGGCGACCTGTTGGCCGACGCCATGGAGAAGGTCGGCAAGGACGGCGTGATCACGGTCGAGGAAGGCAAGGGAACCGAAACGACGCTCGAGCTGGTCGAAGGCATGCAGTTCGACAAGGGCTATATCTCGCCCTACTTCATCAACAAGCCGGCCGAGATGGAATGCGTTCTCGATAACGCCCTGATTCTGATTTTCGAGAAGAAAATCAGCAACCTGCGCGAGCTGATTCCGCTATTGGAGAAATCCAGCCAGTCGGGCAAGCCGCTGTTGATCATCGCCGAGGACGTCGAGGGCGAGGCCCTGGCCACCCTGGTCGTCAACAAGCTGCGCGGCGTGCTCAACATCTGCGCGGTCAAGGCGCCGGGCTTCGGCGATCGGCGCAAGGCCATGTTGGGTGACATCGCGGTGCTGACCGGCGGCACGTTGATCAGCGAGGACCTGGGACTGAAGCTCGAAAACCTGGGTCTCGAGCATCTCGGCCGCGCTAAGCAGATCAAAGTCGACAAGAACGACACGACAATCGTCCAAGGCGGCGGTAAGCCGGACGAGATCAAGACTCGCATCCAGCAGATTCGCAATCAGATCGAAGCCACGGAGAGCGAGTACGATCGTGAGAAGTTCCAGGAGCGCCTGGCCAAGTTGACCGGTGGCGTGGCGATCATCTCGGTCGGTGCCAGCAGCGAAGCCGACATGAAGCAGACCAAGGCCCGCGTCGAAGATGCGCTGCACGCCACGCGTGCCGCGGTCGAAGAAGGCATCCTGCCCGGCGGCGGCGTGGCTTTGCTGCGTTGCCGCGACGCCGTCGAGAAGGTGCGCGGAAGCGCCCGCGGCGACGAGAAGATCGGGGTCGACATCGTCCTGCACTCGCTCGAGGCGCCGATGCGTCAGATCGTCGACAATTGCGGCATCGACGGCTCGGTTGTCGTGGACGAAGTCGGCCAGAAGCCGGCCAACGTCGGTTACGACGCCAATAAGGCGGTGTACGTCGACATGTTCAAGGCCGGCGTCATCGACCCCTTGAAGGTCGTACGCAGCGCCCTGCAGAACGCCGCCAGCATCGCGGCCCTGATGTTGACCACCGAAGCGCTGGTGACGAACATCGACAAGGATGACAAGAGCCGCGGAGTCGAGGGGAGCGTACGCTAACCGATGGCCTGGTGCGTAGAATGATGATGGAACGGGCGGCCCTCACAGGCATAACCGGACCCGAAATCATCATGCGACGTTCAACCGGCTGCATTTCCGGTGTCGATAACACGTTACGGGCCGCCTCGATTTCCGAGGTGGCCCGTTTTGCGCTGCGGCTTTCCAACCCGGCGAAAGTGCCATGGTAACTATGGCCCAGAAGCGCGATTACTATGAAGTCCTCGGCGTCGAGCGCGGCTGCTCGGCCACCGAGATTTCCGCTGCCTTCCGCAAGCTGGCCGTGAAGTATCATCCGGACAAGAACCCGGGTGACGAAGAAGCGGCGCGGTATTTCAAAGAGGCGGCCGAAGCCTTCGAGGTGTTGAGCGACGGCGAGAAGCGTTCGCGCTACGACCGTTTTGGCCACGCGGGCATCGACGGTCCCGGCGGCGGCTCGCCCCACTTCACCGACGTCAACGATATTTTCGAAGCGTTCGGCGGCATCTTCGGTGAGGGATTCGGCGACTTGTTCGGCCGGGGGCGCGGCCGCGGTGGCCGCCGGGCAACCAAGGGGGCCGATATCCGCTGCGACGTGACGCTCGATCTGCTCGAAGCGGCTCGCGGCGTGACCAAGGTCGTGCATTTCGAGCGGCACGAGGAATGCAGCGAATGCCACGGCAGCGGTGCGCGACCCGGCACCAAGCCCGAGAAGTGCAAGTATTGCGGCGGGCGAGGGCAGGTTGTGCAGAGCGCGGGAATCTTCCGCATGCAGACCACTTGCCCTTCCTGCCATGGCGCCGGCACAACGATTAACGATCCCTGCACGGGCTGCCGGGGCGAAGGATACCTGCGCAAACGCGTCAAGCGCGAGGTAACGATCCCGCCGGGCGTGGATAACGATGTCCGCCTGCGTTTGACGGGCGAAGGCGATCCGGATCCGCATGGCGGGCCGCGCGGCGATTGCTACTGCTTTTTACATGTCAAGGATCATCCGCTCTTCCGCCGAGATGGACGCAACCTGATTTGCCAGATCCCCATCACATACACGCAGGCGGCCTTGGGTGCGGCGATCGAAGTCCCCACGATCGAAGGAAAAGAAGAACTCGAAGTTCCCGCCGGTACCGCGACCGGTGAGGTTTTTCGACTGCGCGGCCGCGGCATGCCCGACCCACACGCCCGCGGCAAGGGAGACTTGCTCGTGCAGGTACACGTCGAAGTTCCGAAGTCGTTGACGCCCCGGCAGGAAGAGCTACTGCGCGAGCTGGCCGAGGAGGAGCGGACAAACGTCACGCCGCATCGAAAGAGTTTCTTCGAGAAGCTGCGAGACTATTTCGTGCCCGAGGACAGCGCGCAAACAAGCGAGTAAGAAGCATTCCATTCGTCCGGGAGATAGGGGTGCCACTGGTGCCACTAGGTGCCACTGGCGGCTCGTCCACCAGTGCGGCATTCCGGGACAAACACTGGTGGGCAGGCCAGCAGCGGCACTCCAGCAGGTTTTAATGGTGACATGCCGGTTCGGCCGGTGTCGGAGATAGAAACATATGACGAACAAGAAGCACGGCGAGGAAGTGGATGCGGCGGCGTGTGCGTCTCCCGAGAGCGCGGCCGATTCCAGCGAAGAGCCCATGGCCAGCGAGGCAGCCGAATTGCGCGCCCAGTTGGACGAGGCCAAGGAGCGGGCCTTGCGCTTGCAGGCCGAGTGGGAGAATTTTCGCAAGCGTGCTCGTCGCGAGCTCGAGGAAGAGCGTCGCTACGCCGATCTGCGTTTGCTGGGTGACTTGCTGCCAGTGCTCGACAACATGCAACGAGCGATCGAGGCGGCAACGAAGTCGTCCGACGGCGGTGGTTTGCTGGAAGGATTCAAACTGGTCAAGCAGCAATTGGAGAACGTGCTGGCGCAGCACCATTGCCAGCGGATCGACGCACTGAATCATCCGTTCGATCCGCACCTGCACGAGGCCTTGATGCAGCAGCCCACCACGGACGCCGCTCCGAACACCGTGATCGCCGTGGCGCGCGAGGGTTTCAAGCTGCACGATCGCGTGATCCGGCCGGCACAGGTGATCGTGGCCGCGGCGCCGGAGGGCTAAGCCCGATGGTGACGGCGGTGGTCGCCATCGATTTATAGGCAAAGATCTTCACGGCATGATTGCAAGGTGCATCGTGCCTGTCTGAGTTTGCGAGAGGACCCGCGACGTGCCCACTTACGATTACGTCTGCGATAATTGCAATCACGCGTTCGAGCTGTTTCAGTCGATCACGGAATCGCCGAAGAAGAAGTGCCCGGAATGCGGCAAATCGAAGCTGCGCCGCCTGTTCGGCACCGGCGCCGCGATCGTCTTCAAAGGGTCGGGCTTTTACCAGACCGACTATCGCAGCGATTCGTACAAGAAGCGCGCCGAGGCCGACAAACCCTCGAGCGAATCGAAAAGCTCGGAGAGCAAATCCTCGGACAAGAAAAGCTCGTCATCGGGCCAGGCGGAAAAGAAGTCGAAAGGCGACTGAGCGGCGAATGTCGAATATTCAAGTTAAATGTCCAAGGACTTTCATTCGACATTTGAATTCCGGCATTCGTCATTCCACGGAGCATTCCCGTGCCTTTCATCCGCTGTCCGATCTGCGGTAAGCCTTTCGATTCCGAAGCGTCGCAGGCCATGCCTTTTTGCAGCGAGCGTTGCCGGCGCATCGATCTGGGGCGATGGCTCGACGAGGGTTACGGCCTGCCGTACGAGCGGGCTGAGGATGAACGGCCGGACGATCTGGCGAATAATGATTAACGTCCCCGGGCCGTGCAGTTTTTGATCGCTGGGGTTTTCACCCGCGCGGGCCAGGCTCGGCTGGTCGATTTTCTGGGCTACCGTTACCATAGAGGCGTTCGTTGCCTAGAACCCCCATGTGGCAAAGATTGCCGCAATGTCCGGAGCCGCACGTTATGCCCGAAGATCGTGGCACCCTCCGCCAGGTCGCCTGGACCGAGCTGTTTCCCTGGTTAGACCTGTTGCGCATTTTTCGTCTGGCGATCCAGGCGCGGATTCTGTTGCTCTCGGCCGCGGCCGTGCTGTTGACGTTCGCGGGCTGGTGGGTAGCGGGCAAGGTGTTCAACGGCGGCGACAGCGAAGCGCCGCGACCACTGTCGGTAGCACCCTGGGGCGTCGTGGTCGATGAACCAACAGGCGACGAGATTAGGCGGACGCCGCCGGGCTTCGTCGCACCGGGTGACATGCTGTTACGGCCGACGTCGCTGTCCTCGGGCGCCGAAAACCCGCTGGTCGCCGCCTGGCACAATCTGAGCGCCCCTTTCCGCCAGCTTTTTGCCCCCGAACTCAGTGTGGTGGGCCTGGCCTACTTGCTGGTCTGCGCCTTATGGGTTGACCTGATATGGTCGTTTTTCGGAGGCGTTATCACGCGTCTCGCCGCCCTGCAATACACGCGCAGCGAGCGCGGCAGCTTGCGCGGCGCCGTACGTTATGTCACGTCGCGCTACACGGCCTACGTGACCGCTCCCTTGTTTCCGCTTTTCGGCGTGCTCCTCTTCGTCCTACCCGTGGCCCTGGTCGGACTGATCGGCCACGCGGGCAGTGTCGGGTTGACGACGGTGGCGATATTATGGCCGCTGTTCCTGGTCGCTGGGCTGGTGATCGTGATTTTCTTGGTTGGCTTGCTGTTTGGCTGGCCGCTGATGTGGCCCACGATCAGTGCCGAAGGAACCGACAGCTTCGACGCCCTCTCCCGTTCGTACTCCTACGTCTATCAGCGTCCGCTGCACTATCTGTGGTTCGCGCTGGTCGCCGGCTTCCTTGGCGCGTTGGCGGCGATTGTCGTGCATTACTTTGCAGCGGCCGTCCTGTACCTCACGGCCTGGGCCGTGAGCTGGGGCGCCGGCGGCGCCGTGCTGGGCGATCTCTCGGAGACGGCTCCCGTGGCTGATCAGCTACTGACCTTCTGGGCCGGCCTGGTACAGTTGATCACCGTCGGCTTCACGTACGCGTTCTTTCTGTGCGCAGCGACGATCATTTATTTCCTGCTACGCTACGAAGTCGACGGGACCGAAACGGATGAGGTCTTCGTCGAAGAGCAGTCCGAGAAGTTCGGTCTGCCGCCGGTGACGACCGATGCGGCGGGAGTGGCCGTGATGGCTGACGCGGCGGCCGAGGACGAAATGGCCGACAACGGAGCCGACGTTGCGTCCTAGCCGGGCGAACGCCGATTCCGCGGTCTACGTTACCGCGCTCAATAACTCATCGACCTGGGCGTGAAATTGCCCACGCGACAAAACTCGATCGCAGCCGGCTGTTCGAGCCGCAGCCAGCAGTCCCTCGTGAACGTGCGGTCCAAAGGCGATAATCGCGGGCCGAATGGGTATCTTGGCCGTAAACTCGCGCACCACGGCAGCGACGTCCGTCCGTGGCGTGCTCAGGTCGAGAATCACGAGCTTGGGCAGCAGCGTGGCCGCCTTCTCCACAAGCGCTGCTGCATCCAACGCCACTTCCAGCTTTGCGCCTTGCCGGGCGGCGGCGCCCGCGACCTTGGAAGACGTTGCCAGGTCAGAAGAGAGCAAGAGGATCGTGCTTGGTGGCGCGTCAGTCATGCGTACCTTGGGCTGAAATCGCGGCAGGGATACTGTTCAGCGATTAGCCCTCACCGCTTCGCGCTTGCCATCATACTGCCTCGGGGCCTTCCATCACGTCGCTCAGCCGCACCACTTGTTCCGCCGGCAACACCCAAATCTTGCCGTCGCCGATGCTTCCCTCGGGCCCCGTGCGGGCAACACTGGCGATGCAATCGACCGTGCGGTCGACGAAATCGTCGTTCACAAGGATCTCGAGCTCGATTTTGCGCAGCAGGTTCGTCTTGTATTCGTGGCCGCGGTACATCGCCGTGCGACCGCGTTGCTGACCATAGCCCTGGGCATCGCACACGGTCATCCGCGTGACGCCGATTTTCACAAGCGCCTCGCGCAGCGGATCGAGCTTCGTCGGCTGAATGATGGCGATGATAAGCTTCACATCAACAATCCGGCTGCGAACGTCCGGGAGCAAAGGCTCGGTCTCCGCTGGTCAGACCTGGCCGGCGGCGACACCCTCAAAATAACGAGCCGGTGACGTAAAGAATAGCCCGCGCAGCGCCGCTTTTACCGATGGGCGGTCGCGCTTCTTACGACGCTTTCTAAATTGTCAGCCTTCCCTACGGCGTCGAGGTCACCAATCGCGCTTCGAGCACCTTGCCGATGCGCTCCGACGATTCGGTCAGGTGCGCACGCGTATAAGTGTCGAGCTTTGGGTTGTTCTCCAGCACCTTCTTGATCTTGGCGTTCAGGCCCGATAGCTCGGCGTAAGCCACGGTCTGGCAATCCTCGGGCACGCCACGCTGACCGAGCGCCATGCTGGCCAGCCGCTTCAAGTAGATACGCTGCAAGTTACGGCGCAGGCTGCTGATGGCGGGCTTGCGATTGCTGTAATCACCTTGTGGCAGGGCGTCGATCTCGGCGAAAATCGAGCCCGTCAGATGCGTGAGAAGTTCGGCCGTGGTGAAAGCGTCCTGGTCGGCCGGAATCTTCAGCTCGGCGTCGTGCAGCCGGTGCAACGTCAACGAACCCAACAGTTGCGATAGCACGCGGTCCTGCCACATGCTGATCACTTCATGCACGGCGTAATCGCTACGCAGCGGTATGTCGCTGCCCCAGTGGTTCCAGTGGCTCGAAGCCAGGTGATTGTACAGCTCGGGCGGAAAGTTGAACGGCTTGTCGCTGAACACCAATTGCTCGAGCAGGCCGAGCGCCTCGCGCTGCTTGGCGACGGGAACGATCAGGTACGGCGCTCGTGCGTTCGGATCTCCCTTGTGATCGCGATGGACGTTGACGCCGCCGATATAACGCGCCGCAAAGAACACGGCACGTCCGTAATTCGCCAACAGTACTCCGAAGGCCTGACGCGCCCGTTCGTAGCCGTCGCCGTTCTCGGTGACGCGATCGACCAGGCCCGGCCAAAGCTCCGAGATCAGCTTGGTGCGATCCTTGGCATACTCGACGGGGTCGCTGCCCAAGTCGAACCGGTTAGCCAATGGATCCGAGTCGATGCCGCGCGTGTCTTCGTCCGTGGCGTAGGCCAACAGCGGCTCGGCCGAGCGCGAGGCAATCTTCTTCAACTCGGCCACTTCCCCTTCGGTTCCACCGGAAAGGGGCTTGTAGGCGTATTCGATCGCCCACATGTCGTACGGGCCGATCGTCTGCGAATAGTAGTTCGACTGTTTGAAATCCTTGCTGACGATATTGGCCGGCGAGTAGTCCATGACCGAGGCGGTCAGCCCGATCTCGCGCGCTTTCTCGGGATTGTTCAAGTCCGCGAGCGATACCGCGCTACTGGCCTTGAAGTTGTGGCGCAGGCCCAATGTGTGGCCGACTTCGTGCATGGTCACTTCCTTCAAACCCTGCATGATCAGTTTGTCTTGCTCTTTGACGGCTTCGGGGCCCAGGCCACGGGCCAAAAGCGCCACGCTGCCCAGCGCGAACTCGTGCGCCATGCCGTGGTTCAGCTCGCATTGGCACATATAGCTGTGACGCAGATGTTCGGGCACGCGGGCCAGCCGCTCTTCGTATTCCTTCAGCTCGAGCGGGCCGCCGGTCAGGGCCTCGATCTTGCCGGTCGTGAAATTCTCGTAGTCGCGCTTCCAGAACTGGATGAAGTCGGCGTCGAAGATGATATCGGCGTCGAGAATCTGGCCCGTCGTCGGGTTGACGCGGCTGGGACCCATGGCGAAGCCGGCGCCGGCGGTGATCCAGCGGAAGAAGTTGTAATTGATGTTTTCCGGATCGGTGTCGTCCTTGTCGAGCTGCTGATGCACCTCGATCGCATTGACGAAGCCCGCCTTTTCGAAAGCCTTGTTCCATTCCAGGATGCCGTCGCTGATCGGCTTGCGATATTTGTATGGCACGGTCTTTTCGATGTAGAACATGATCGCCTTCTTCGGCGGCGAAAGCTCGGCCGACGGCTCGGCTTTCTGCAAATCCCAGCGATTCACGTAGCGGATGAAGCGGTCCTCGTCCGACTTCTTGGAAAAGTCCTTGATCGCGGTCAGAAAATGGCCGACGCGATCGTCCGCCAGCCGCGGCTGGTAGCCGGTTTGCGGCAGCAAGCTGATCGAATAGTGGACGTTGATCGTGGCACCGCGGCTGTCGGGTACGGTGTCGAGCGAGAAGAACCCGCCCGATGCGTACGTCGCGGCCACTTCCAGCTCGACGTTCTCGGGCAGTCCCTTCACTTCGGCCCAGCTTGATTTGTTCGTGGCGAACGAAAATCCCGGTAGCGCGTGCGAGATCTGTGGCAGATCGCTCATGAAGACCGGCGTCAGGTCGACGACCAATCCGCCTGAGGGGCCAATCGTGGCAATCGGCAAGCTGAACAGCACACTATCGGTGTAGGCGAGCTTTACGGCGCGCTCTTCGGGGCTGCCGCTGGCGGCCTTGAAGCGTACGTTGCGCCGCACGATATGCACGTTGTCGTCCACGCGCCGGAATTGCCACAACCAATCGTCGCCGAAACCCCAGCTCATGCCGCCGATCAACGCCCCTTCGCCGATGCCGCGGGCGATCGAGATCAGCACGATAAAGTCACGGTCCATCTGGCTGCTGGTCAGCTCGGCGTAGACCTTCTCGCCTTTGTGATGCAGCTTGATCAGGCCGTCGATCGCCTTGGCGTCCTTGAGCACGTCGGCGTAGGGAGGAAATTTCGGCTTCGGTGCCGACTTCTCAGCGGCCTTGGCGGCTTCCGCGGCCTTCTCCTTTTCCTTGTCGGCGGCCTCATCCGCTCGGGCGGGCAACGCGCTCGCAATAGCCAGAAGTGCCAAAAACGCGCCGAAAACGCGACCCTGCCTGGTCATCGATGAAATTCCTTGAATGGGTGAAGAGCAAAACAGGCGAGATAGCCGCCGCAGCGAGAACCCCTAACGGCGGCGCGGGATCACTTTCATCTTAACCAGCCAGGAAAAGCAGGCAAACTATCTGCGGGACCTGTGCCGGCGAGGAAACGGGTGACGGACAAGCCATAAACGCCGGTTGTACCGCCTGAACCGGGCCCATACCCGACGGTTGCCACAGCCCGGCCGCATCTTTCGCCGGGGCTCGGATGCCCCGCATCCCGCTCACATGCGGACAGGCCGCCACTGGCGCCGGAGCGACTGAGGCTTTTCGGGGTGCCACTGTCGGCTCGCTTTACCAGCGCCGTGTCGTACGCGCAAGCGCGGGCCAGACGGCTAGTCAAGCCCGCAGGCCCGCTCGATTTCCTCGCGTGTCGCGAGTGAGGCAATCGCCCCAGGTCGTGTTACCGAAATTGCCGCGGCGGCCGCGGCCCAGTGCGTCGCTTCGACAAGGGACTTCCCCTCGGTCAGGGCAACAGCCAGGGCGCCGTTGAAAGCATCGCCGGCGGCCGTGGTGTCGACGGCCTTCGCCTCTCGGGCTGGGACGTGCGTTGTCTCCTCGGCAACCAATTGGCAACCGTCCGCGCCGCAGGTCACGATCACGGCGCCGGCCCCGCGCTTGCGCAAAACTTGCGCGGCCGCGATGGGCGAAATGTCGTTGCTCGTCGTACCGACAAGCGCGGCGGCCTCGACTTCGTTGGGCGTAAGGATGTCGACAAGTTCCAGCAGCTCGGTGCGTCCCGCTTCGCGACAGACCGGCGCAGGATTCAAGATCGTCAACACGCCGTGCCCTCGGGCAAGGCGCAGCGCGCGCTCAATCGTGGCCAGAGGGCTTTCCAGGCAAGCGAGGAGCACGCGTGTGGCGCGCCACACTGAAGCGGGCAACTCCTCCACGATTTCGACGCCGAGAGCCGCATTCGCGCCGGATGCCACGCTGATCATGTTCTCGCCCGTCGCGTCGACCGTGATCAGGGCGACACCCGTCGCTTGGTCTTTCAAAGTCCGCAGGCGGTCGAGCGCGAGGTTCTTCTCGCGCGCGAGGGTCGCGCAGGCTTCACGCCCGTAGGCG
Source organism: Pirellulales bacterium (assembly GCA_035546535.1). Lineage (NCBI taxonomy): Bacteria > Pseudomonadati > Planctomycetota > Planctomycetia > Pirellulales > Pirellulales bacterium. The sequence continues at coordinate 43,938 of DASZWQ010000048.1, forward strand.
TCCGCACCGACAGCGGCCAGGAACGTGACAGGTGCTTGCGCGGCTCGGGCGGCGGCGACGGCCTGGTTGGCTCCCTTTCCGCCCAGGTTCGTCAAGAAGGTGCCGCCCAGCACGGTTTCGCCTGGGCGTGGCATGCGCGGCACGCGGACGACCAGGTCCATGTTGACCGAGCCGAGGACGAGAATGCGCTTCCGTTCTGGCATCAGACGACTATCGGAGTGGAACGATGTAATAGACGCTTCCGTTGATGGATTCACGACCCCAATTCGGCGGAGCGTTACCATTGAACGGAATAACGGGGGCCGCTGCCGAGTTTCCAAGGCGCCTCCGTGCTGTGCCCGCCTTCGTATCTTTCGCAGGAGCTTCGTCCGTCTCTGCCAAATCTGCCGTCATGGCAAGGCAGAACGGTGCCCCGTGCGTTTCATCTTTGCGCCCCACGAAGTCTATTCTCATGACCACTCGATCAGGCTTGGGATTTGTCCAGGTCGAAGCATAGAGCCGCAGATGGCAGTCTACGCTGGTCGCGAAGTCGTTATCACCTTTCCACACAACCTTCGCTTTGGCCGGTTCTTTTTCACCGTCGACATAAAACCAATCACAAACGTCCTCTCCGTAGACGATTGGTATTCGCTCCGTGCTTTGGTCTTCATAGTGGACCAGGTAATGGCCAATTTCGGTTCCGTCGTCGATGCGCCACTCGCTCCCTTCCTCGTTCGGTCCACCGCCAAAGCAGGTCGCGTGGAGAATGTGCAACTTCGAGATTCGCTGTTTTACCTTGATCCCTTCCATGTGGGCCGGCAGGGTATCCAAGGTCTTACTGCCGAGTTGAATCAGTCTTGGGCCGATCTTGAAGTCGATGCCTCCCAGCGTTTGCTTGCCCCGTGGTAGTTGGCCGAGACTGTTCCCCTCGAACCCTCGTCCCTGGTTGTCATCGAGCTTGCGATTGCCGTAGGGTTCGAGATCAACAAAGAAAGCGAGGGGCTTTTCAACCGCCGAAGCGGGTATCGCGCACACGCAAGTCACGGCAACCACGCGGCATAATGTCTTCATCGAACGCCTCCTCTTCTTGTTTTTTTCAACAGGCGTTTCGTAACTAGCGCATGATACCGCGGGCCCAGTTGTCAGGGCAAAGTTAAAAGCTCGACAGCTAGCTCGAAGCTGATGCATGCTGGCTCGGCAGGTGCGCACTTAGCCGATTCCTATTTGCCGATACAAAAACGGCTGAAGATGCGATCCAACAGGTCGTCGGTATAGACGGCTCCCACGACTTGCCCCAGTTCGCCGATCGCCGTGCGCATTTCGGCGGCGATCAACTCGTCGCCTGCGCGATCGTCCACCAGTTTTACCGCCTGCGCCAGGGCCGTAGCCGCGCGACGCACGCTATCGTGACAACGCGCGGCCGTGACGGCAACGACGTCGGCCGTGTCACCACCAGCACGCTCGATCACGCACGTGCGCAGATGCTGGCACAGTTCGTCGAGCCCCTGGCCCGTCGTGCTGCTCGTGGCGATGGCTCGATCAACGTGGCTGGTGGCCTTCCATAGATCGCACTTCGTGAGGACCACGATGCGCGCGCCTGGCGCGGCAAGTTGTCCTCGCTCCCAGGCGTCCAGGGGGCGGCTCGCGTCGAGGCAAACAAGCTCGATCGTCGCCTCGCGGCGCGCCTGCGAGGTGGCTTGCTGTGCCGCCGCATCGATATCTTGACCTGGTTCGCAAGACGCCGGCGCTGTTGTACGTGCCGCGCCCGACGCTGCCATCCCGGTTACGCCGGCCGTGTCAACCAGCTCGATCGTCGTGCCGTCGAGCGTTAGCGCGCCGACTAGGTAATCGCGCGTCGTGCCCGCGACGGGCGAAACGAGAGCGGCCGAACGTTTGAGCAAGGCGTTGAACAAGCTGCTCTTACCGACGTTGGGCTGCCCGACGAGCACCACACGCACGGCGTCGCGCAACACGCCGCGGGCAGCCATGCGTTCCTCCAGGTTTTTGAGCTGAGAGGCGGCCGCGACGATCTTCGCGCGCAGTTCGTCGCGCGCGATGAACTCGATATCCTCTTCGACAAAGTCGAGGCCGGCCTCCAGGTGGGCCAGCAGCTCCAGCAGTTCCTCACGCAAATGCACGAACGGTGTTCCCAATCCACCGGCAAGCTGCGCGACTGCGACATCGAGCTCGTGGCGATCGCGCGATTCGATAAGGCCGAGCACGCCTTCGGCCTGCGTGAGGTCGAGCCGCCCGGCCAGAAAGGCGCGTAGCGTGAACTCGCCAGGCGCCGCGAGGCGGGCACCCGCCCGGCAGAGCGTTTTGAGAATCGCCTGCAGGATTGGCGCCGATCCGACGGTGTGAATCTCGACCGATGGCTGCCGCGTGTAGCTGCGCGCGGTGGGCCAAACGAAGAGTGAGCACGGAACCGCCGTGGTAAATCCATCGGCGGAGACGTTGCCGGTCAGTCGCGTCGCCTGCCGGAGCGCATCGAGCGACTGCGATTCTTCCGCATCGGCGTGCCACAGGGGAGCGACACTGTGAAGCGCTCGCGGCCCGCTGATCCGGATAATTCCCCGTGACGCGGCGCCGGGGGGCGAGGCGATGGCAACGATGGTGTCGTGCGGGTCGTGCATGCGCGGCACCCATCAACAAATCGCCTAGCGCCGGTCGCGATTCTTCTTTTTGCTCGTGCGTGAGCCATTGCTGCCATTCGCTGGAGAACGTGGCCCGACGCGCTCCAGCACCGGCGCTGCTGGAGCATTCTTGGGAGGCGTGCTACGCGGCAGTAGCTTGCGTTCTGCGATGCCCCACAAGCTCGATGCGATGAAGTACAGGCACAGTCCGCTGGCGACTTTGAAGAACATCACGCCCATGAAGATCATCATGTATTGCATGACCTTCTGCTGCATGGCGGCCTGCTCGTCGGTCGGCGGCGACATGAACATCTTTTGCTGCCAGATGAACAGCCCGATCGTCAGGCACGGCAGCAGATTGAAATAGGGGCCCAACCAGCCGCTGGGCCCGGCCACGAAAGCCGGCATCACGTTTTGCCAGTTCCACAACATGTCGGGCGCGGCCAGGTTCGAGCACCAGCGGATCGACTCGCTCAGCAAGGGCGCACCGCGCAATTCCACATCCACGGCCAGCGAGCGGTACAGCCCCAAAAAGATCGGCAACTGCAGGAAGACGGGCAAGCAGCCGGCCAGCGGATTGTAATTGTGCTTTTTGAAGAGCTCTTGCTGCGCCTTGGTGCGGGCTTCGATGTTGCCCTTGTACTTTTCCTGGATGCGCTTGATCTCCGGTTGCAGCTCCTGCATCTTCTGCGCGCCCAACGCCTGGCGGCGGCTGAGCGGGAACATCAGCGACCGCACGAGCACCGTGAGCATGATGATCGCGATGCCGTAGTTCGGGATGATGCGATAGAAGAAGTGCAACACGTCGAGCATGGGCGCCGCGACGAAGCCAAACCAGCCGTAATACACCAGGTTTCCCAGCCCGTATTGCGACAACAGCGCCGGGCGTTTGGGTCCGGCGAAGATCTTGTAATCTTCGGTCGATGCAGCAGCCGGCTCAATCGTGGCGACCTTGCTCGTCAGGCGAAACGAGACGTTGGTACGGTTCAGCTTCGTGCGATCTTCGGGCGCCTCGCCCACGCGAATGGGAATCGCCCGGCCATAGTCGGCGGCATGATCTGGAGCGGGCAAGAGCGCCACGGCGAAATACTGCGCGTCGACGCCGATGTATTCCAGCGGTTCGTCTTGCCAGGGGGTAGGATTCGCTTCCTCGGCGATCGTCGTGGCGCTGACCAGTCCCGTGCGCCGGCGACCATCGACCATGAAGCCTACGGCCACGTCGCGCATGCCGGCACCGCCGCGCCAGTTGGGGCTCATCTTCGTCGCATACCACGCCCCTTCGAGCGGCAGTCCGTTAGGCCCATCGAGCCGCCAGGCGACTTTTCGCGCCGTTGTCCCGGTGTTGCGCACTTCGACGCTGAAATCCAAGTGATAGGCGGGCGCCGACGGGTCCTCGACGTCAGCCGGGGCGACTTTGGCCAGGCGGAATTTCTTGACGATCGACAAACCGAACTCGGTCGCGTCGTATTGAAACGCGATCTCGCTCTCGTCAGCCTGCGGCAAAGCTTGCCAATTACCGCTCAGCATGTCGAGACCGGCCAGCTCTTTGGCGTCCTTGGCGATTTTCTTGCCGTCGACACTCTCGAGCGTTAGCAAGAACGACAACGGATCGAGCGACTCGGGCCGGACGATTTCCATCGGGCGGCGGCGGAGCGTGCCCGTCAGCTCTTGCGGCGCCGGCTTCTCGCCGCCGGCCTCGCGCTCGATCGCCAGCGTGAACGTTTGCCCTGGCTCGGTCGTTTTCAGCACTTCGTAGAATTCGATCGGACCGACCACCTGCTGGCCATTAATGGCCGTGATCACGTCATTCACTTTCAGGCCGGCCGCGGCCGCGGGCGTGCCAGGACCAACGACGCGCACCAAGGTACCGGAACGATTATCCGGCGGCATGGTCAGATCGAGCTGACCGAGGTAGCCGCTGCGATCCTCTTGATCGAGATATCGCGGGCTGGTGAGCTCGATGCGTTCGACGGCCGCGCCCGTGTTGAGCAGCGTCACCAGTTCGCGGTAGCCGGTGGCCGGATCGAGTGAGCCCAGCGTGTAGCGCTGCTCGGGCACCATCGGCTTGGGGGCAGCCGGCTGCTGGGGCGCTGCATCCGCGTCGGCCGGTTTTTCGCCTCCGGCCTTGTCGGCGGCAGCCACTTCTTGCGCCGCCAGTTCGTCCGCCGCCTTCTGGTCGGCCGTTTTCTCTTCCGGCTCGGCGGCCTTTTGCTGCTGCGGCTGCGGCGGTTGCAGCCACCGCATAATCATCATGTTCGCCGAAAGCACGACGAACGAAAGCATGAGAAACGTGAGGAATCGCTTGTCCATTCCCTGCGTCCTTCTTAGCCGCCTGAGCGACTGTTTGTGCTGACTTGTCCTGGCAAAGGGGCACGGCGCGGAAGTACGCTATTACCGTCCGCCCCGGCACGACACCACGCCGTTAGCGACCATCGCGCAGCCGGTCGCCCAAAAAGTTATCCAGCTCGGGCGTCTCGTAGATCTTTACGATCGTTTTTTCCACCGGATACTCCACGCGCCGGAAGGTCACCAGGTCGTCCTCGATGACCACGTAGCAGGCGCGCGGATCGCCGTCGCGAGGTTGGCCCACCGAGCCGACGTTGATCATCGTCTTCTCCGGGCCAAGCTGATGCTGGTAGCTAATCTCGTCGGGGCTGAGAAAATTCAAACTCTGCGTAAACACACCGGGCACGTGCGTGTGCCCCTGGAAGCAGTGGTGCTCGATCAAGGAAAAGATCTTTTCCATCTTCCGCTGGTTGTAGATGTCCTCGGGGAAGACGTATTCATTCAGCGGATTGCGGGCCGAGCCGTGTACGAACAAAAAGCCGTTCTCGCGCCGGTTGCGCGGCAACTCACCGAGGAAGTCCCAGCGGCGGGCGTTGTCGGCCGGGCTGCCGAGCGGCTTTTCCAATTGCTCGCGCGTCCAGAAGATCGCCCGCTCGGCACCGGAGTTAAACCCCTCGGGATCGAACAAGGCTCCCTGGTCGTGGTTGCCCAGGATGCAGACGTTGACCTTCATGACCAGGTCAATGCATTCGCGGGGATTCGGCCCGTAGCCGATAATGTCCCCCAGGCAGTAGATTTCGTCGATCCCCTGCCGCCGGATATCGGCCAGCACCGCCTCGAGAGCTTCGAGGTTGCTGTGAATGTCGCTGATCAGGGCACGCTTCACGAGAGCTGACCTTTTGTCGCCCAGGCGTCACATTAAGCGCGCGCGGCGAGGGAGCCGGGGACATTGTCACAAACCAATACCGCAGTGTAAGTTAGCGTTTTCAGGCGGTCAAGGAGTCCGCGCCGGTGGCTATCTAACACGGCTCGGGCTGCACTGTTGCGGCGGCAGCCTTGTCCGCCTGCCATGCCGGACCGCCCGACAATTATACGGCATCCCCAGGTGTGTAATTGCGAATCCTGGCCCTCGAAACGAGCGGTACCACCGGCAGCGTGGCCGCTTTTGACGATTCCCGGGCACTGTCCCAAGCGGCGCTTGATCCCGCCCTGCGCAGCGCGCGGACCTTGGCTCCCGCGATTGCCGAACTCCTCAAACAAGTGGCGTGGAAGCCGCGCGATGTGCAGATGGTTGCGGTGGGAGTCGGCCCGGGTTCGTTCACCGGTTTGCGCCTGGGAGTGATGACGGCCAAGGCGTTTGCCTATGCCGTGGGTGCGCAGGTGCTCGCGATCAGCACGCTCGAAGCCATCGCACGAAATTCCGCTGACGGTGCTGGCCGGGTGGCCGTGGCCATCGACGCGCAGCGCGGCGAGGTGTACTGCGGTCGATACCACTTTCTTGCGGGCGGCGAAGTGGAGCGCGAAGCCGAGATCGCGATCATCTCGGTCGACGATTGGTTGGCTTCGCTCAATCAAGAAACGCTGGCGTCGGGGCCAGCGCTTGTAAAGCTTGCCGAACGTGTCAACGCCGCAGCGCATTTGGCGCCGCGGGACAAATGGCTTCCTGATGCGGCGGCGATCGGCCGGTTGGCCGCCCAGCGCGCGGCGCGCGGCGAAAGCGACGACTTGTGGTCGCTGGCGCCCTGCTATTTGCGCCGCAGCGCCGCCGAAGAGAAATGGGAAACGCGCGCGACCTGAACGCGTGCGGCGATTATTGCATCGCTCGGCGCTCGATCATCAATTCGCCCTTGTCAGGCAGATAGACGTATTTGCTGTCGTCCGGCAGCTCGGGCAGGTTGATGTTGTTCGCCTGCACGATGTCACGCATGAAAACCTCGTGCGATTTCGGCAGCTCGCCGTGCTCTCCCTTATACAGATTCATGGCGTGCTCGAGGTTCAAAAAGATCGCCCGATCCTGGATACGCAGATAGGTACTTGTGGGTGTGGCCAGGACGCCCTTACCGATCTCCTTGGCCGCGATTCCTTTCTTGGTCAGGTCCTCGGATGCCTTTTCTTGCACCGGAGCGGCCGGCGGGGGCGTGATGGCTGGCGGCAATGGCGCCGGGGGACCGCTGCCGGCCGTAGCTGCGGGGGGCGAAGCGCCTGGACCAGATGCCGCGTCGCCGCAGCCCAGGATCAGGGAGACCGCACTCAACAGAAGAAGGTGGCAGCTTTTCATGTTCGCTCCCCGAGTAAGTTGCACCTATTGTGCAGCCGTGCGGGCGACGAATCCAGTGCTTGGATTCCAAAAGCAAATACATCCGCAGATTACGCAGATGGACGCAGATTTTTGACGAAGCAGGCGTCATGGTGATGCTTGCTTTTCTCGTCTTTTCAATGTTATCTGCGGAATCTGTGCAATCTGTGGACGTGTTTTCGTGTTTTTTTCCTGCACTCAGAGCTTCAAGTCCCACGCGCGCATCGGGTCAAGCAGCTCGTGGCGCGTGAGGTCGAAATCCAACGGCGTTACCGTCACATAACCGGCCTCCAGGGCGGTGAGGTCGGTTTCGTGGGCTCCGCGGCGCGGCGGTGGGTCGCTGGTCGCCCAATAGTAATTGCGGCCGCGCGGATCGGTGCGCTTCTCGAAATGCTCGCCGTAACGCTCTATGCCCATCGGCACCACCTTCACCCCTTTGGGGCTCGTCAGGGCGGGCGTCGGGATATTGATGTTGAACAGCTGCGAGCGATCTCCTTTGCGGGCCAGGATCTGCTTGATGACGCCCACGGCCATGGCGGCGGCGCGATCGAAGTCGGCGGTCTCGCTGAATTCGAGTGAAACGGCAATGCTCGTGATCCCGAAAAAAGCACCTTCGATCGCGGCGGCGACGGTGCCGGAGTAAAGGACATTGATCCCCGCGTTCAGTCCGCCGTTGATGCCGCTGACGACCAGTGTGGGCCGGTTTCGGCAGAACTCGAAAATGCCCAGCTTGACGCAATCGGCCGGGCTTCCCTCGACAGCCCAGCCGCGGCTGCGTTTTCCTTCGAAGACTTCTTTGACAACCAGTGGGCTCAGGAAGGTGATCGAATGGCCTACCCCACTCTGCTCGGTGGCTGGCGAGACGACGGTGACGTCGCCCAGCTTGACGAGCTCTTGTTCCAGGGCCGCCAGGCCAGGTGCGTAGATTCCATCGTCGTTGGTCAGAAGTATTTGCACGAATGATTCTCGATGAGAGGCGGATTAGATGCCGCTTAAGGCGGCCAATTCGTGGTCTGTCGCCCGCACTATACTGCTCGCCGCCCCTGGGGGGCAACGAACCCTATCCAACGTTCGAAGGGAACCTTATAATTCGTGGTTTCACCCGGCGAAGGTCGGGCTTTTTTCGTTATTGGGACCTGCCGGTTGGACCGCAGCCGCGCCGTCGCTCCGAATACCATTCCACATGGCTCTGGATACCGCGATCGCGAATGCCCCCAGTCCCAGCACCACGGATGAAAAGGTGCTGGTGCTCGATTTCGGCGCGCAATACGCGCAACTGATCGCGCGCCGCGTCCGCGAGCAGAATGTTTATTGCGAGATCGTCCGCCACGACATCACGCCCGAGCGACTCCGCGAGATCGCTCCCAAGGGGATCATCCTTTCCGGCGGACCATCGAGCGTGTATGAGCCGGGGGCGCCGCATTGCGACCCGGGCATCTTCCGCTTAGGCATTCCCGTCCTGGGAATCTGTTACGGCATGCAACTGGCCTGCGATGCCCTGGGGGGCAAGGTCAACAACGTGCAGGCGCGCGAGTTTGGCCGAGCCAATTGCGAAATCACGCGCGACGACGATCTGCTGGCGGGCCTGCCGCGGCATACTCAGGTGTGGATGAGCCACGGCGACCAGGTGACGCAGGTCAGCCAGGACTTCGAGCCGCTGGCGGCCACGGCGACTTGCTCGATCGCGGCCGTGAAGCACAAGACCCTGCCCGTGTACGGCGTGCAGTTTCATCCCGAGGTGACGCATACGCCGCAGGGGCGCGAGATTCTGGCGAACTTCCTGCGCCGCGTCTGTCACACGACGGGCGCCTGGCAGTTGGGCGACTTTGCTCAGCAGTCGATCGAAACCATTCGACGCCGCGTGGGTGATCGGCGCGTGATCTGCGGCCTCTCGGGGGGCGTCGATTCGTCGGTCGTGGCGGCGCTTTTGTACCAGGCGATCGGCAGCCAGCTTTCCTGCATTCTGGTCGATAACGGTCTCTTGCGCAAGGACGAAGCGGCCGCCGTGATCCGCGAATTCTCGGGCCACTTCCGCACCGATTTGCACGTGGTCAAAGCCGAGGATCGGTTCCTGGCGGCGCTTGCCGAGGTGACCGACCCGCAAGAGAAGCGCAAAACGATCGGACGCGTGTTCATCGATTGCTTTGCGGACGAAGCCGCCAAGATCGAGGGGGCTGAATTCCTGGCCCAAGGCACCTTGTATCCCGACGTGATCGAAAGTGGCGCCGCCGTCGATGGGCCGGCCGCCACGATCAAGCTTCACCACAACGTCGGCGGATTGCCCGAAGATCTGAGCTTCGAATTGATCGAGCCTTTGCGCGACCTGTTCAAGGACGAGGTGCGCCGGCTGGGGTCGCAACTGGGTTTGCCCGATGACATTGTCTGGCGTCATCCGTTCCCGGGGCCAGGGCTAGCCGTGCGCTGTTTAGGTCCGATCACGCGCGATCGATTGGATCGGCTGCGCGAAGCGGACGCGATCGTGGTCGAGGAGATTCGTGCCGCGGGACTTTATCGGCAAACATCGCAATCGTTCGCCGTATTGCTGCCGGTGCAAAGCGTCGGCGTGATGGGCGATGCGCGGACCTACGAAGAAACGGTAGCGGTACGCTCGATCGACACCGAGGATTTCATGACCGCAGACTGGAGCCGGTTACCCTACGACCTGCTGGCGCGAATTTCGACGCGCATCATCAATGAGGTCAAAGGAGTCAACCGCGTGGTCTATGACATCAGCTCGAAGCCGCCGGCCACGATTGAATGGGAGTAGGCGAAGCGCGAAACGCTGAGTGCGGAGTGATGAACGGCAGAGATTTTGTTCCGCTCTGTTGGCCAGGTTTGGAACGCACGTAGCGCGGCTTGTCATGCCAACTTTGCCCCCCAGGCGTATTATTAGACAGGTGCCTGAGCGGTCGTTGGGCCTGGCCGAAAGTGCCCACCCGGTGCTTGAGCATCACGGAATTGCTTAACGAAAGGAGTAATCTTCGGCTCACCCACGGGGCCACACGAATGCAAATTCAACTGCAAGCCTTTGGAAAAAAAGGGGGCTCGTTACGTCGAGCGATCACGAGCGACCTGACGAAGCGCGGACACGATGTGCTGTCGGTCGTCAAAAAGGTCGACTTGGAACGCAAGCCGGGCTGGGCCAAAATCGTCGGCCGGGGACTGGCCGGAGCCTTGAATATCGAATGGGACGCGAGCGCCCACATGTTGCTGGCCCGGGCCATCACTAAGGCGGGCAACAAGCCGCATAAATTGCTGGCGGTGTTCCTGGAATATCTCATCCAGCGTCACGGCAAACGCATCGCCAGCATCAACATCCAATTGCGCTAACGGCCACCGGAAGCAGCGTGCCAGCGCAGTAACCATCGACGGACCGCGATCAAACAAGCATGAGCAGACAATACATCTATCAAATGGCCGGCTTGACCAAGAAGTACGGCCAGCGGGAAGTACTTAAGGACATCTGGCTCTCTTTCTATCCCGGCGCCAAGATCGGCGTGCTCGGGCGAAATGGATCGGGCAAGAGCACGCTGCTGAAGATCATGGCGGGCGTCGACCGCGATTTCGACGGCGAAGCGCGCCTCACCGACGGTTTCACGGTCGGCTACGTGCCGCAGGAGCCAATGCTTGATCCGTCGACCGACGTACGCGGCAATATCGAGCAGGCCGTCGCCGGCACGCGGCAATTGCTGCAAAAGTTCGAGGAAATCAATGCCCGCTTTGCCGAGCCGCTCGACGATGCGGCGATGGAAAAACTATTGGCCGAGCAGGCGCGCGTGCAGGACAAAATCGACCTCGTAAACGCCTGGGAATTGGATCGGCAGATCGAAATTGCGATGGACGCGATGCAGTTGCCCCCCGGCGACGCCGATGTCACGAAGCTTTCCGGCGGCGAGCGCCGCCGCGTGGCGCTGTGCAAGATGCTCTTGGAAAAGCCGGACCTGTTACTGTTGGACGAACCGACAAACCATCTCGACGCCGAGAGCGTCGCCTGGCTCGAACGGCACCTGGCCGAGTATCCCGGCACTGTCGTGGCCGTGACGCACGATCGCTATTTTCTCGATAACGTCGCCGGCTGGATCCTGGAACTCGATCGCGGTCGCGGTATCCCCTGGGAAGGGAACTATTCGTCCTGGCTGGAACAAAAGCAGGAGCGGCTGGCGCGCGAGGAGAAGGCCGCCTCAGCCCGGCAGAAGACCCTCGCCCGAGAGCTGGAATGGATCCGCATGGCGCCGCGCGCCCGACAAGCCAAGAGCAAAGCCCGCATCAAAGCCTACGAACAGATGTCGGCCGAGGCCTACGAAGATCGGCAGGAAGAATTCGAAATGCAGATTCCGCCCGGCAAGCATCTGGGCGAGCTGGTGGTCGAACTGGAAAAGGCCAGCAAGGGATACAACGACCGGCTGCTGATCGACGATTTGAGCCTGCACCTGCCGGCGGGCGGCATTGTCGGCATCATCGGACCCAACGGCGCCGGCAAAACCACGTTGTTTCGCATGCTGGTCGGGGAAGAGAAACCCGACTCGGGCAAGGTGCGCGTCGGCCCGACGGTCGAGTTGGGCTACGTCGACCAGAATCGCGACGCCCTGGATCCAGAGAAGACCGTCTTTGAGGAGATTTCCGGCGGTTACGACAACTTCGAGATTGGCGGCCGCAAGATTCCCGCGCGGGCGTACGTTGCGAGGTTCAATTTTCTGGGTTCCGACCAGCAAAAGGTCGTCGGCACGCTCTCCGGCGGCGAGCGGAACCGGGTTCACCTGGCCAAGTTGCTGCGCCGCGGGGCCAACGTCCTGTTACTAGACGAACCGACCAACGACCTGGATGTTGATACTCTGCGGGCCCTGGAAGAGGCAATCCTCAACTTTGCCGGCTGCGTGGTCGTGATCAGCCACGATCGCTGGTTCCTGGATCGCATCGCCACCCACATTCTGGCGTTCGAGGGGGATGGATACGTTCACTGGTGCGAAGGAAACTTCGCGACTTACGAAGAGCAGCGGCACGCAAGGCTGGGGACCGAAGCCGACCAGCCCAAGCGGTTCCGGTACAAGAAGCTGCAACATTAAGCTTTGCCGCATGAATGGCCGCGGCCCGTGGCCGAAAAATGATCCGAAGCAACTTGCAAACAGTCCACAATCGTGGTGCATAATAAGAAAGGCCTTGGGCTAAAGAATTGAGCCTGGCCTACCGACAGCGCGATATTCATCGTGCGGAAGGGATTTGATCAGGTCACTACCGTCTCGTGCGGATCGCCGAAGATTCAAGGCGGCCCAGGCGGGTCGTGGCATCCACGTCTGTTTTAGGGAGTCAGCTTTAGATGACTGTGTTGCACTCGGGCTCGACCAAAAAGTTCGCTGCGGGTTGGGAAGGAATATTCGCGCGCCGCTCGGCCAAGGGCGCCGCGGTCTTGAAAACCTCGCCCAAGGTCAAGAAGCCAAGCTCGGCCCGAAAGCCGAAGGTGGCCAAGGTAACCAAGCGGCGGCCACGCTAGCGCGGCG
>DASZWQ010000049.1 GCA_035546535.1 Pirellulales bacterium
ACCTTAGGACCGTCATAGTTACGGCCGCCGTTTACCGGGGCTTCGGTCGAGAGCTTCGCCTTGCGGCTAACCCGCTTCCTTAACCTACCGGCACCGGGCAGGCGTCAGACTCTATACATCCTCTTGCGAGTTCGCAGAGTCCTGTGTTTTTGATAAACAGTCGCTGAAGCCGATTTACTGTGACCCCCGATGGCTCTAAACCTTCAGGGGCACCCCTTATCGCGAACTTACGGGGCCAATTTGCAGAGTTCCTTAACCAGTGTTCTCCCGAGCGCCTTAGACTTCTCGTCTCGCCTACCTGTGTCAGTTTTAGTACGGTCACTTGAGCTTCAACCCTTAGGAGCTTTTCTTGGACGCCTCGCTGATGACTTCCCGAACATAAATGCGGTCGAGACAGTCCGCCGGCTTGCGGGGGCGGATTTACCTTTCCCCCACCGGCTGACAGGCTACGGACGTTTCTAATCGTACCGCTCACCTTTGAGACGCCGTCCCTCCATCGGTCCACTCAAGTGGCGCAGGAATGTTGACCTGCTATCCATCGTCTACGCCTTTCGGCCTCGACTAAGGTACCGGCTAACCCTGGGCGGATTTACCTTCCCCAGGAAACCTTAGGCTTTCGGCGAGCAGGATTCTCACCTGCTTTATCGTTACTCATTCCGGCATAATCACCTGTAGACCCCGACACCGCTCCTTACGGTACGGCTCGTATCTGGCCTACAGCGCTCTCCTACCAATACACAAACCCGAGGGTTCGTGTAGTCCACTGCTTCGGTGTAGAACTTACTCCCGATCATTATCGGCGCAGAATTGCTCGACTAGTAAGCTGTTACGCACTTTTTAAATGGTGGCTGCTTCTAAGCCAACATCCTAGCTGTCATTGCAACTCAACTTCCTTAGTGACTAAGTTCTACTTCGGGACCTTAGCAGATGATCTGGGTTGTTTCCCTCTCGACCGCGAAGCTTATCCCTCGCGGACTGACTCCTGAGATAGTCGCAACGGTATTCGGAGTTTGGTTCAGCAGAGTAGTCTGGAAGGACCCTCAAGCCGATTCAGTATCTCTACCCCCGTTGCGTAGTGGCTCAAGGCTAGCCCTAAAGCTATTTCGGAGAGAACGAGCTATCTCTGCGCTTGATTAGACTTTCACTCCTCCCCACAAGTCATCCCCTCGGTTTTCAACCCAAGTGGGTTCGGTCCTCCACGCGGTATAACCCGCGGTTCAACCTGCTCATGGGTAGTTCGTGCAGTTTCGCGTCTACCACCAGCGACCATTTGTCGCCCTATTCAGACTCGGTTTCCCTCGGGCTTCGATCCTGAAGATCTTAACCGAGCCGCTGACGGTAACTCGCCGGATCATTATGCAAAAGGCACGCCGTCACACATCCCCTTGCGGGTATAGTGCTCCGACCGCTTGTAGGCACATGGTTTCAGGTTCAGTATCCTCCCCTAGCAGGGGTTCTTCCCATCTTTCAGTCGCCCTACTGAGTTTACTATCGGTCGTCAGGTAGTATTTAGCCTTACGGGATGGTCCCCGTAGATTCAGTCGGGGTTCCACGTGACCCGACCTACTCAGGTACTCCTCGGGAGGCTGCTCGTTGTCGCGTACGGGACTGTCACCCGCTATGGTCCAACTTTCCAGATGGTTCCGCTAACAAGCCGCTTTGTAACTCCCATGTGAGAAGCCCTACAACCCCGCGAAGGAAAACCTTCGCGGTTTGGGCTGTTTCCCGTTCGCTCGCCGCTACTGAGGAAATCGATTTTTCTTTCTTTTCCTGCGGTTACTGAGATGTTTCAGTTCGCCGCGTTGGCGACGTACGCCTATGGATTCAGCGTACGCCAGTTCGGGAATCCCGGGATCAACACTCGTTTGACAGTTTCCCCGGGCTTTTCGCAGTCTTCCACGCCCTTCAAAGCCTCCTGACGCCAAGACATCCCCCATGCGCCCTTAGTAGCTTGACCACATAGACCCAAAACTCTCCTCAACGCTCGAAATGACTCGCCGAAGCGAACCACCCTGTACGAGAGGAAAAGCGTTGCATCCGGTCGGCTACGTCGATCGTCCGCAAAGCGTCCCAAGCGCGGGAACATTGCGTCGATCAAGTAACGATTCGAAATCTCCGACCGACTTCACAACGCGCCGACAGACAAGTCCGAAGACCAGCCCGCCGTCGCGTCATTCCATCAGTCGCCTACTAAGTGCCGTGAGAACCAGCCCGCGCGCTATTCCGCGCTGGCTGACTCTTATTTAAGAATGCCACTTTTCCACAACCAAATTGTCAAAGATCGACAGAGCAACAAACCATGCCTGCGCTTTTACGCTCAGCCGGCCCATCGCTCCGCTGTCGGTTGGACAGAGGCTTGCCCCGCGAGACACTTGCGAACGACCGAATGCCGCTCGTCGAATCCCCGGAACTGGCCTCTAGCCAGCCGCCACTCTCTCTTCGGACCCTTCTTCAGACTCTTACCGGTCTCCCCTTCACCCTCATGGGGAAACGGCGAGTATACCGATTTGTTTTCGACCCAGCAAGGCACCTTGGAAACAACTTTTCAGGTTCTTTCGCAGGCGCTGAGGGCACCGCGACGGCGCCGCCCACTGGCCCCCCCCCGACCACCAATGCCCCCCCAAAAAATCGACGCTTCCGCAGTGCGGCGGGCCCAGATTGTGGCGGAAAGCTTTCTACGCCGCTAGGGGTTGTCGGTTCATTTCCTCCAAAACAATTTGCTCGGCCGATCGCGGTATCGCCGCCGTTTCTGTTACCCGGCTGACCAACGCGGATAGGCCACCTGCCCGGGATGGTCGACCCGAGTCTTGACCACGGTTTTGCCCGCCGTGACGTAGATCGTTCGCCCGTCCGGTCCGCCAAAAGCCAGATTCGTGATCACATCTTCATAGATGGGAATGCGCCCCAACAATTCACCTCCCGGAGAGATGATGTAGATGCCCGGCGGGACGTCCGACGTTTCGGCCCCGCTTCGCGCTGCCATGACGCCGGCCGCCACGTACAGATTGCCCTTCACATCCAGACGCATCCCGTCGCCTCCGCGGCCCGGGGCGAAGTCGTACATCAATCGCTGACCGCGGGGGTTGCCGGACGCGTCGAGGTCAAAGCCCCAGATCTTCCGATTGCCGCCGTCCGTTGGACAGGCGTCCACGACGTAGAGCTGTCGGGCGTCCTGGGTCACAGCCAGCCCGTTGGGACGATCGATCGTGGGCTGTTCGAGGATCCGCGTCACGCGCCCATCAAGATCGATGCGGTAGACGCCTTCCTCGCGCATCTCCATCTGCGAGCGGTCCCAATAGCAGGGATCGGTGAAGTAGACGCGCCCTTGGCCATCGACGCAAATATCATTCGGCGAGTTATAGCGGACGCCGTTGTATTGATCGGCGAGGACTTCGTATTGGCCGGTCACCAGGTTGGTGCGCGTCACGCGCCGGCCGCCGCCAGGGCCGAACTCCGCCCCCTCGCAATGATACAGCCGACCCTGCTGATCGAAGGTCTGCCCGTTGGTGCGATAGCTCGGCTCGCGAAACACGGACAACGTGCCGTCGGCCGCCAGCTTCATGATCCGGTTGTTGATGATGTCCGAGAAATAGACATTTTCGTCGGCATCCACCGCCGGCCCTTCGGTAAACGCCAGGCACACCACGGTTTTCAACCGTGCTTCGGCAGCCGCCGCCGGCAGGGGAAGTTCTTCGTATCGCATCGCCAATTCCAACTCGAATTGAATTATTTAGCCGCCGAGCTCGCTCGGCGCTTCTTCGCGAATCTAACCGAGCGCCGGGCAAGCCCGGCGGCTAAGTAGCGGCGCGTTCGCCCATCCCGTCAACGGCACGACAAAACTCCAGCGTTGCGGCGGTTTGGCGTCGCGTCCAGGGTTTTGCTCAACATAACGAATCGCGCGATCAATGTCCTTGGCCGAATACAAGAACACCGACCAACTACCCTTGGCCCACACCGGCCGGCTTTCTTCGGGCCACACTTGTTCTTTGCGCAGCCGCTGTGTGGCGCGCGCCTTCACGTGGCTGACGATGCGTCGTACGTGGCGCTCATGCCAGGAGATAACCAAATGCACATGATCGGACATGATTGCGCACGAGTGAACGGCATACTTCGATTCGTCGACCGCCGATGCGATCCCACGTGCCATGGCCCGGGCCTGTATGCCAGTTAACCGCACTGACGGAAATCGCATCGCGCGTTTTGCCGCGCGGCGCAGGTTGTGATCATGACGAACGTGCGCAACGGAACGGCGTGCATCGGTTTTTGTCGCAGCACCAAATTCGTACAGCTCGCGGCTGCCGACGTAGCGCGACCACGATCCGCGCGGATCGTTTGGGAGCCAAAAGCCGTAGGCGCCGAACACCGAATGGAACGCCAGCACTCTTCGAAACGCCATCGCTAGCAGTGCCCCCGTTTCTACGACTCATTGATATTCAAAAGTCGGTCAGGCGGCGCCATTATTGATGCTGAAAACCGCCGAGCAAGCTCGGCGGCTAAATAGGGGAACGGCGATGTCGGGACTGATTTCGGCAGCACCACCACTAGTGACAGCGTGGCCGCTACAGCCGCATTGACGCTAGCAAACGCTTTCCCCTAGACTCCCGCCCGCGCGGTCAATTCTCCCCCGGCCATTTCAACTCTTTCGAGGGGTCTTCGCGGTGATTCGTCGACTCCAATTTGTGGCATGCTTTGTCGGTGCATCGCTCGTCGCGGCTTGCACGGCTGCGGCCCCACCGACAGCGGAAGCAACGGACACCGTGGCCGCCGATACGCCGGTCAAAAAGCCCACCCCTGGGTTGAAACCGCGCACACCACCACGGCGAACCAAAGCCGCTACACCCGGCAACGCGGCCAGCCCCGAAAAGCCACGAGAAGAACCCTCCCCGCGCCAGCCCGATCGCGCCGTGAAGCAGGCCTCGGCTTCGCTGCCGACGGGACGCCGGCCAATGGCGCCCCTCGCGCCGGCCGATGCCAAGCATGCCGAAGCCGCAGCCCGCGCCCTGGGCGCTGAGATCGAGATCATTCAGACTCCCGCCGGCAAACAATTGCGTGCCGTGCGGTGGCACGGCGGCGACGAAGGATTGGAGCAACTACAGAACCTGCCTGGCCTGCTATGGCTCGATCTGGAAGGAACAAAAATCACGGACGCCGCCATGGCCAAAGTGGGCCTGCTCACGCAGCTTGAAGGATTAAAGCTCGGCCACACGCGGATCACTGACCGCGGCATCGCCTACTTGCGCACGTTGAAGGCGCTCGAAGGCTTGTCTCTGCCTGGCACCCAAATCACCGCGGCGGGACTGGAACATTTGGCCCCGCTTGCCCGGCTGCGCATGCTGAATCTCGCCTCGACCAAGGTCGGCGATCCGGGCTTGGAAAAGCTCAAGCGGCAGCGCCAGCTCGACGAGTTGAACCTCAGCGATGCGCAGATCACCGACAAGGGCCTGGCGCACCTCAAGCCGCTCGTGCGGCTGCGCACGCTGCAACTGGCCGATAACGACATCACCGACGAAGGGCTGGCCCAGCTTCGCAACACGCCGCAGATCGAAACCCTCTGGCTCGGCAACACCAAAGTCGGCGATGCCGGCCTGAAGAATCTGCACCTGACACCGCGACTGAAGCACCTGCGTCTCGACGGTACCGCCGTCACGGACGCGGGCATCGGTCAGCTTGCCGGGCTGCGCGGGCTGGTGTGGCTGGACGTCGGCAACACAGCCATCACCGACGAAGGGGTGGCGCAAATCGTGACCATCTCGCGGCTCGAAATGCTGGTCCTGAGCGGTACAAAGATCACGAACCTGGGAGCCAACCAGCTCGTGTCGCTCGAACAGCTCGGCTTTCTGGCTTTGGCCGGCACGGAAATCGACGACACAGCACTGCCGGCCATCGCCCGTCTGAAGCGATTAGAAGTTCTCGACCTCGACGGCGCGGCTGTCAGCGACGCCGGGCTGACCGCGCTCGCACAATTGCCGGTGCTGCACTCTCTCAGCTTGCAAGACACACAGGTCACTCAACAGGCGCTCTCCGCAACGTTTCGCAACCGACCGAAGTTAACGATCGTACGCTAAAGCGATCCCGGCTCGAACTTTGTCTTGCACGCCCCCGGCGGATCGGCCAGCATGTAATGACCCCGCTGCCCCCCTCCCATACCCCGCCCAAAGAGTTCCCTGCCGTGCGTCAGCCGCCCGAACGCGATCCAATTTCCCGCGCACGAACCTTGGCGCTGCTCGCCGGCGGCTTGTGGGGTTTGGTGCTAACCACGAGCAGCGTCGTGTACGCCGGCGATTGGCCGCAATTCCGCGGACCCGACGGCCAAGGACATTCCAGCGAGCGCGGGCTGCCCCTGGAGTGGAGCGAAACGCAGAATGTCGCCTGGAAGCAGCCGCTCGAAGGGCTAGGCTGGTCAAGCCCCGTGATCTCCGGCGGTCAGGTCTGGCTAACGACCGCGATTGCCGAAAAAGGCGCGCTCAAGGCGGTTCGCCTCGATGCCAAGACCGGCCAGCAGATCTCGTACTTCGACATCTTTCACAAAGACGATCTCGGACCGATCCACACGAAAAACAGCCATGCCTCGCCCACGCCGGTGATCGAGGGGGACCGGATTTATGTCCATTTCGGCGCCCACGGCACGGCCTGCCTGTCGACCAGCGGCGAAGTGCTGTGGCGCAATCAAGAGCTCGCCTACGACCATCGCCACGGTCCCGCCGGCTCGCCGGTCATCTGGCAAGATCTGCTGATCGTCAGTTGCGACGGCACCGACAAGCAATTCGTCGTGGCCTTGGACAAGAAAACCGGCGAGATCCGCTGGCGCACCGACCGTAGCGGGCGGATGGCCTATTCGACGCCGCTGGTGATCCATGTCGACGGCGGCATGCAGTTGGTCAGCCCGGGCGGCGACCAGGTCGTGGGGTACGCGCCGGCAACCGGGACTGAGATCTGGCGTTTCCGTTACGACGGCTATTCGGTCGTGCCGCGGCCTGTGTTCGGTCACGGCCTGGTCTTCGTCAGTTCGGCTTACGATTCGCCGGTACTGTACGCGATTCGCCTGCCTGGCGAGGGAGACATCACGGAAACCGCGGCGGCCTGGTCGATGCGCCGCGGAGCGCCGAACAATCCTTCTCCGGTCCTGGTGGGCGACGAACTGTACGTCGTCAGCGATCTAGGCATTGCCACGTGCGTCGACGCGGAAACCGGCGAGCAGCACTGGCAATCGCGCTTGGGGGGCGGTTTTTCGGCCTCGCTATTGGCCGCCGAGGGACACATTTATTTCACCAACGAAGAAGGCCTGACCACTGTGGTCGCTGCCGACAAGACGCTGAATAAGTTAGCGTCGAACCAGCTCGACGGCCGGACCTTGGCATCCCTGGCAACGGCCGATGGCGCGATCTTTTTGCGCACGGACAAAGCGCTCTATCGCATCGAAGCGGCGAAGTAAACCACCCGTCTTATCGCGCGGATTAGCAGAACCTGCTACTCCGACTCGACATCGTTCCGATGCTGCTCGTCCGCGACCAGCGCGCGGACTGCAAGCAGGATCACAAGCGCCACGATGGTTAGGCCCCAAACGATGCCTAGCGCCAGGCCCAAGCGCTCGAGCGCCGCGGCGCCAGGGGCATCCTGAAGCGCGGCCAGCAGCCGCGCGACCGTTAAAATCAGCACGATCGCAATCGGCAGGAAGAGCGTGCCGGCCAGCAGCCAGAAGATGAATCGTCGCAATTCCGGTGGCAAGCGTTTTTCTCCTGTCACCGCCGCGTCGGCGGCCCGGCACTGTCGCCCGAGCGAAAGCTCATTCCACGGCGCCAACGGCCGACATTCTGCGACCGTGCCCTACCCCCTGTCAACGTGGCGGGCCGCTGCGCGGGGTGCGCCACTGCATTGACTCGCTCTACCGGCAGGGGACAATGAAACTGGTTATCGAAACTGGTTATCGGCCGAGAACGATCGTCTCCGCGAATACGTTCAAGCGGGCGCACGCGTCATCCGGACGGGCCAGGCGCAGGTGCGGCAAGTGACCAGCGGACTAGGAACAGCAGAGTCCCTCAGCATGGCGACTTCGGCATTTCTGCAGCGCAGCCTGGCAGCCGTTGCTTGCGCTTGCGCCATGTTCCTCGCCGTCCCGACGGCAGACGCCGCGCGGATCATCATGAAAGATGGCCGCATCCTGGAAGGCAACCTCATCGAGCTGGCCAGTATTTCTAACAAGCCCCTCAAGCCCAAGGCCGAGGGAGCGCCATCGCCCAAATTAATCGTGCTTTCCGACGATGGCTTGCGGCGCACCTACGTCTTTCAGAAGCAGATCGAGCGCGTCATTGAAGGCAGCACCGGCGATCCGCCGGAACGTTTTTTGTTCAAGGACCAGCGCGTCGTGCGCGACGGCGGTCGGCGCATCCAGACACTAGGTCCCCTGAAAAAGATTTCGCCCTTCGACGAATGGGGCCGGCGCACCGTCGAAATGGTAAGCGACAAGGGCACCATCACGGTCTTTCAAGGCATCAGCGAAATCACGCCGACCTGGACCCGGGTCGAGGGCTTGAGTCTGCGCGACGCCACGCCGTACCAGTGGGATCAGCGCCTGGCCACGACGTCGATCGCGCACGAACTGCTGGCCAAGATCGTGGCCCGGCATATCAATCCTAAGGTCATCGACCAACGATTGAAGATCGTGCGGCTGTACTTGCAGATGGATCGCTACCAGGAAGCCCAGGCCGAGTTGGCGCAGATCATCAAGGATTTTCCCGAGCACGCCGAGCAGTTCAAGCGGACCGAGCGCGAACTGACGCAGCGCGCCGCGCAGCGCATGCTCAACGAAATCCAGGTGCGCCGCGAAGCCGGGCAGCATCAATTCGCCATCCACTGGCTCGAGAACTTCCCGCACGAAGGGGTCGCCGGCGAAATCCTGCAGAAGGTGAAGCAAACCCTGGAAGGCTATCAAAACGAATTCACCCGCGGCAAAAACGTGGTCGCCAAGATCGACGCCTTCTTGGCGTTGATTGCCGACACGAAGATGCGGGAAAAGATTCGCCCTATCCGCGACGAAATCGTGGCCGAGCTGAATCTCAATACGCTCGATCGCATGACCGCCTTCGAGCAGTCGATCGACGATGAGTCGATGGATGCCGAAGAAAAGTTGGCACTCGCCATCAGCGGCTGGCTGATGGGGAGCAACGACTCGATCCGCAAGCTGCCGGTGGCAGCTTCGCTCTTTACGGTCCGCAACAAGGTGCGTGAATACCTGGAAGAACCGAACAAGCCGACGCGGAACGAAATCCTGGAAAGCCTTGAAAAAGAAGAAGGGGCGACGGTCGAATACGCCACGCACCTGGTGGCCAATATGCTGCCCACGCGCACCACGCCCGACCCCGATGCGAAGACGCCGGGCTTCTACGAGATCATGCTCGACAGCATCGACGACGAGCCGCCGCTTACCTATTTCGTGCAGCTACCGCCGGAATACGATCCTCACCGGGTCTATCCGACTATCCTTACCCTGCACGGAAGCGGTTCGACCGCCAAGGAGCAAATCGACTGGTGGGCCGGGGCCATGGGGTCGGACGGTGGACGCATGGGCCAGGCCGGACGATACGGATATATCGTCATCGCGCCGGCCTGGGGCAAAGAACAACAGTCCAGCTACGGCTACTCGCTGCACGAACATCTGTCGGTGCTCCATACGCTGCGCGACGCCTGCCGGCGCTTCGCCATCGACACGGACCGCGTGTTTTTGACGGGGCATTCCATCGGCGGCGACGCCGCCTGGGACATCGGACTCGCGCATCCAGACCTGTGGGCCGGCGTCATTCCGATCGTCGCCGTGGCCGACAAGTACGTAAAGCATTACTGGCAGGAAGCCCGCTTCGTGCCGTTGTACGTCATCGAAGGCGAGATGGATGGCGACAAAATTGCGCGGATGGCGGCGATGTTCGACAAGTGGCTCACCACGAGCAACATGAACTTCACGCTCGTCGAATTTCAGGGTCGCGGCCACGAACATTTCTCGGACGAGATTCTGCGCCTCTTCGATTGGATGGGGCGATTGAAGCGCGACTTCGCCCGGAAGGAACTCACGGGCTATTCGATGCGCTCCTGGGACAACTTCTTCTGGTGGGTGGAAGTTGCGGACCTGCCGCCGAAAACCATCGTCGATCCGACCAGTTGGCCGCCCCCTTCCGGCACGCGCGCCGCCGAGACAACCGCTCGCGTAAACGCCAACAATGGGATTCACGTGACGACCGGAGCCGATCGGGTCACGGTCTGGCTATCGCCCGAGGTAATCGATTTCAAGCGGAAGATCACGGTGAACGTCGGCGGGCGGGGCATTAAGCTCAATGGTGACCTGCAGCCCAGCTTGAGCGTGCTGCTCGAAGACGTTCGAACCCGGGTCGCCCGACTGCACCCGTTTTGGGCGAAGGTCGAAACGCCTGGCGGTCGCGTGAACGTGGCCGGCCGATAACCAACCCCCCCGCTTGCTCATAAAACGATCCCTTTTTCGAGCGCAAATCTCCACTGCACATGGGGGGTCTAATTGGTCTTTTGGCATATATCGGGATAATTTCTACAAGTTTCTTGACCCCACCCCTATTACGGTTAGACTCGGAACGCTTGGGGATTTATTGCGCTGATTTCTGCACATCGGGGAGGAGCCGCTAATGATTCGAAATCAGAAACTCCTAACCCTTTACGCGGGCATATCCTGCGCTCTACTTAGCTTGGCCCTCTGCAGCCTTGCTCCCCGTCGCGCCCAAGCGACCCAAATCCTGGTCGGTGCCATGGCAACGAATGTTGATGGCGCGACGGCTTCTTGGATCGGCTTCGAGACCCTGGACCCAGTTACTGGTGCATGGTCAATCCCTGGCAGCATCACCCTGCAATCCGCAGACGGATCGGTCGTGGGAGAGATCACTAATCTCAGCGGAGCCATCGACGCTGACCCCTCCGCGAGCGTCACCTTCGGCGTCGTGGCGGGAAGTGCAGATACGAGTTTCACGATCGTCTCGAGCGTTGTTTCTTTCGCACCGCTTACCGATCCCGTGGGGACCGCGGGCGCATCGGTTACCGTGACAGATTTCAATAACTCTGGTTCTGCAAGTCTGGTCGGACAGTACCCGGGGCCATTCAGCTTCGAGGCGCTCTACAACGGCGCGAACGTATTTACGTCTTTGGACGGGCCGGCGACCGTGTCGAGCGTTGGCGGGTCGAACACGCAAACGGGAAACGTCTTGTCGACCACTATCCCCGGCGCCGTGTCGAGCATCCAAGCCTTGTTCTCGTTCACGTTGTCGGCTCACGACTTGGGCTCGGGAACGGGAACTTTCACCGTGTCGCCGTCGCCTCCGGTGCCCGAGCCTTCGACGCTGGGCCTGCTGGCCATTGGATCAGTCGTACTACTGGGGGTTGCCCGGCGACGATCCAACAAGAAACTGTCTCGCTAGAACGCGCCGAATGAAGCGCAATCGGATTCGTTGGACGAAAAAATCTGAAAGTTTTTTGATCAGCCCCGCTACTTGGGTAGATTTGACGCTGCCCGTTGGCCGCTTCCAAAACGACATCTGCTGTTAGCCCGCTAGGAGTCATGCTGATGAGCTGCACCAAAAGCGAATGGAACCGCGGGCTTCGGGGCGGAATTGCGCTCGGATTTCTTCTAGCCGCCGCATTGCTTGCAGCGGTCAATACCGCGCATGCGACGCCGCTCGTGCAGATCGCTAGTGTTCAAGTCTCCAGTTCGTTGGGCTCCGGCGAATATGATGTTGACGTTCCCTTCTCCCCGTCGGGCGATTACAGCTTCGTGTTAACGTCCCCTGTCAGCATCTTCTCGAACGACGTAAACCATAATCTTTTGGCCACGATCAACCCCTTCGGCTTGGCGGTGAGCCTGAGCAGTGATCCTGCGGCTGGCCTCAGCTTCGGCGTATTGGCTGCCGGAGTGCCGACCAATTTCGTGATTTCCACCATGCCTGTGACTTTTGCGGCGCTGAATAGCCCGGTAGGCATCGCCAGCGCCGCCCTGACCGTGACCGATCTGGACGCAACCGGCGCGAGTATTTCTGGGGCCTATCCAGGAGCGATGTCATTCCAGGCTGCTTCCAACGTGGGAACTTTTGCCTACCTTGCGCCGTCGATTTCGGCAACTGCCCAACAGTCGCAGGCCTCGACCCCCAACGTTCCGCCGACCGTCGGAAACGTCCTCGGAGCGATAACGAGCGTTCAGAGCACGTTCTCGTTCCAGTTGTCGGCCAATGACCTCGGCTCGGGCAGTGGCACGTTTTCGGTTCCCGAACCGGCCACGTTCGCCCTACTGGCGATCGCCGCGATAGGTCTGGCGGCAGTTCACCGCCGCCGGAGTTCCTAATCGCAGTGGTCGCGCGACCTTCTAGCGCATTCCGTGCCGCCGCAGGCTGCTGGCAATGGTGCTCTCCGGCTCGATGGTGTCGCCAGCCACTTTTCTAACGAAGCGCGCATGCTTCTTGGGACGTGAGCCGTCGCCTTGCGCCAAGCATTGAAAAGTGCATCGTTCTTCGGGGGCAGCAAATGGCCGGCGCGCGGCGATCGACGGCCGCCACCATCTGTCTTGAGTAAATCCGTAAGAATTCGCCATTTGCCGATTCTTCGGCGGCCGGTGACGGAAACACCTGGCGAAACGGCGTCGAGCGGCGCTCGCGAGGGTGAATATTTCGTTATTCGCTCGCCGGAAACCCTTTTTGCGCGTACAAATTAGGAGGTAGGAGCGGCGCGCGCAAACCTCTTGTTCGGAGGATGTTCCGATGCGTTTTCGACACAGTACGTGGGTCGCGGTCTGGCTCGCCGCTGGATTAATTTGCCTGCCGCAAAGTGCCTGGGGCCACGGCGGTGGTGGTGGCGGACACGGCGGAGGAGGTGGAGGCCACGGGGGCGGCTTCGGCGGTGGCTTCGGAGGCGGGTTTGGCGGTCACGGCGGTGGATTCCACAGCGGTGGGTTTAGCCACGGCGGATTTGGCGGCTATAGCGGTGGCATGGGCCACAGCTTCTCGCCCTCGATGGGGCACAGCGGCTATCACGTTGGCGGTTCTCAGCTCGGCGGTTCGCACATCGGTGGCACGCACTTCGGCGCCACGCACAACGGCGGCATCGTTGGCTCGCGCGGGATCACCGGCCACAACAGCAGCATGTCGCACATCAACCAGTCGATCGTCAACAATGCCGGCGGCCATCACCTTGGCGGAACGGGCAACACCGCGCTCGGCGCCCACAATTCCGGATCCTCATTGCACGCCGGCAACCACCTGACCGGTTTGAGCCACACGGGCAACCATCAATCGCAGTTCCTCGCAAACCACGCCTCGCATACGACGGGCTTCCGGGGCAATCAGTTGCACAATGCGAACCTGGCCAACGGCCATCACGGGAATTGGCACAATGGAAACTGGCACAATGGCCATTTCCACAACGGCAACTTCAACCGTGGGTTCTTTCCCTTCTTCGGCTTCGGCGGCTTCTGGCCTTTCTGGGGCTTCGGTTACAACAACTGGTGGTGGAACCGCTGGGCCTTCTGGCCGTATGGCTTCGGCTATCCGTTCTACGGCTATCCGTTCCTGGGTCTCTATGGGCTCTATGGCTATGGCGGATACGGCTACTACGGTGGATCAGGATACGGTTACGGATATCCGTATTACGCCTACAATCCGTACAGTCTAGATACCTACGGAACCGACGAGTTGGCCGACGCCAATCAGCAGGCGGCACAAGCTCAGCCCGCGCAGATCGGCGAATTCGCCGCCGTGGGAGAGACCGATTTCAAAGCCGGCAGTTACGACGCGGCTGTCCGCGACTGGCGCCACGCCATCCTCGACGATCCCTCCAATGGCACGCTGGTACTCATGTTTGCGCAGGCGTTATTCGCGACCGGAAAGTTCGACGAAGCCGCCGGTGCCGTCCAGCAGGCCATGCTCATGCTGCCTGCTGATCAGTGGGGCGTCGTCGTCAAGAACTACACCGAGCTTTATCCCAAAATCAGCGAGTACACCAAGCAACTGCGGGCCCTGGAAACGGCCGTCAAAGAGGAGCCGGATTCGCCAGCCCTCCGCTTCCTGGTGGGCTATCACTACGGTTACCTGGGCTATCCCAAGGACGCCGCAAAGCAGCTCGAAAAGGCCAAGACATTGGCGCCGCAGGATGACCTGACCAAGAAACTGCTCGAACAGTTTTCAGAAGACAAGGAGGCTGATAACAAGCCGCAGGCCAAAAAGGAGGCCGAGCTGCCGCCACAGGCCAAAGCGGAAGTGCCCGGCTTCTAGCAGCCTGTTGAAAAAAGCCCTCGTGGCTTTTTTCAACCTCGCCAAGTGCGAAGCAAAGCTTCGCACGGCTCGCAAAATAACGACTTACGTCGATATTTTGCCATCGCATCCCTGCGATGTCGCAGCCCGTTGAGTTC